>JAAELZ010000323.1 GCA_024226105.1 Pseudomonadota bacterium
CCCTTGAGCCGCTCGACGATTTGCTCAACACGACCGCGGGCAATACGATTCTTCTCACGCAATTGATCGCACTCCTTCTCGACCAGGCGTTGATCAGTTTTTATACTTGTATTCTCGTCATAAAGATCTGAACACAACTTGGCTAATTCTTGAACTTGTTCTTCTAACTGTTCAATGGCTTTTTCCATCGTTGACTCCTCAATTCACGCGACCAGTGAAAACTTCTGAAATAATTCGACCAGTTTAAACAATTAAGACACAATTCTAATCTCAAAATACCGGTTCATTATTCGCTCAGAACGGCCTAACTATAAAAGACAGTCATGAACGCGTCAACTTGGCTGGGCACAGATTCCCATATTAAGACGGTTTTTCGCCCGGCAGGCTCGCCTTTTTTCAGATGCCAGCCTTAAGCCATCTGTTTTTCGCGAATCTCGTCCAACGTTTTACAATCGATACATTGCGTTGCGGTAGGTCGGGCTTCCAGGCGCTTGATACCGATTTCTTCACCACAGGATTCACAGTAACCGTATTCTTCATCCAGTGTAAGAATCGTTTTGTCGATACGCTTGACCAGTTTACGATCCCGGTCGCGATTGCGCAATTCCAGCGCCATATCCGTCTCCTGGCTGGCCCGGTCTGTCGGGTCAGGGAAATTTGCGGATTCATCCTGCATGTGGTGCACGGTCTGTTTGGTTTCATCAACCAGACTTGAGCGCCATGCCAGCAAAATAGAACGAAAATGCCCTACTTGAGCATCGCTCATATACTCTTCATTTTTCTTGGGCGTGTACGGCTTAATACCGTGGATGTCTGCGCCTGTCGTCATGATAATTCAGCCTTAATAGTGAGAAACAAAAATTCAGGCGCGCTCTTATATCACCACAGGCGATTGTTTGCAATAAAAATCAGTTCAAGTACATCAATCAAATCGCTTTTCAGGTTTTTTGCGAAATATTCACTATTGGTTTTTGACCACTCCCGATGGTTGAAGGCCTACCCAAGCTCTACCCGCGCAAAACGCCGCTTACCCACCTGGTAAACATGCTCCGCACCGGGTTTGATACGCAGACGTGTATCTTCGATGCGTTCGCCATCAATTTTCACCGCGCCCTGTCTGATCATGCGCATACCGTCGGAGGTCGAATTGACCAGGCCGGCATCTTTCAACAGGTTGGCAATACCAAGATCACCCTCAGGTGCGTTCAATTTGAACTCCGGCATTTCATCCGGCATCGCACCTTTCTGGAAACGCGCGATAAAAGCCGTCTGCGCTTTGGCGGCATCTCCTGCAGAATGAAAGCGCGTAATAATTTCATCCGCCAGCAGGAATTTGACATCACGAGGGTTTTTGCCCGCCTCTACTTCCTGTTTGAAGACCTCCAGCTCATCGTTACTTCTGAAGCTCAGCAAATCAAAATAGCGCCACATTAATTCATCTGAAATCGACATTATTTTTCCGAACATATCATCGGGCGCATCGGTGATACCGATATAGTTATTCAGCGATTTGGACATCTTGTTGATACCATCCAGACCTTCGAGCAGCGGCATGGTCAACACGATCTGCGGCTTTTGCCCGTAGTTCTTCTGTAGCTCACGACCCATCAACAGATTAAATTTCTGGTCGGTCCCCCCCAACTCAACATCAGACTTGAGCGCCACCGAGTCATAACCCTGTACCAGGGGATACAAAAACTCATGGATTGCAATGGGCTGCCCACCCTTATACCGTTTGGAAAAATCATCACGTTCCAACATGCGTGCAACGGTGTGCTGCGCCGCAAGCTGGATTAAGCCCGCACTGCCGAGCTCATTCATCCAGCTTGAATTAAAGGCAATTTCAGTTTTCTCGGGATCCAGTATTTTGAATATCTGCTCCTTATAAGTCTCGGCATTCTGCTCCACGGCTTCACGCGTCAGCGGTTTGCGGGTTACATTTTTACCGGTAGGGTCGCCTATCAGCCCGGTGAAATCACCAATCAGAAAAATAACCTGATGCCCCAGCGATTGAAATTGGCGCATTTTATTGATTAGCACCGTATGCCCCAGGTGCAGATCAGGCGCGGTGGGATCAAAGCCCACTTTGACCCTGAGCGGTTTACCGGATTCCAGGCGCTCCTTTAAATCATCTTCGAGTAAAATTTCATCGCTTCCACGTCGGATGAGTGCAAGCTGTTCATTGATATTCGGCATATTTTTTGTCATGATTTCTTCGGTGATGGCAGGCCATATAAACGCAAGCCACAATTACACATATCCAGCCTTTGACTTTCAGATCAAAATTACTGATAATTCGCGCGCAAGAAGCAAGTCGTTTTCGCCTTCTATAATAACGTAGTAAACAACAGAAAAAGCTTTGATACAATCAATATGCTCACCGGGTAAGCGCGCTTATCTGGTAGATAACAATAAGTCACGCACACGGAAAGTGATCCAATGCTCAGGCTCTTTGCTCGTAGTCGTAATGCTATGTGCGCTCAGCATCTGGACATTTACGCCC
>JAAELZ010000324.1 GCA_024226105.1 Pseudomonadota bacterium
GCTGGTGCAGACCAATGCCGGTGTCGGTATCGGTGCTAGCGACGATGATTATCATCAGGCCGGCGCAACCATTATCGCAACACCAGAGGAAATCTTTGCAAAAGCAGAGATGATCATCAAGGTAAAAGAGCCGCAGGCGGTAGAGCGCGCGATGCTGCGTGAAGACCAGATTCTGTATACTTACCTGCACCTGGCACCCGACCCGGACCAAACAAGAGACCTGGTCGACAGCGGCGCGGTGTGTGTTGCCTATGAAACGGTTACCTCCCCGTTTGGCGGCTTGCCTCTGCTTGCACCGATGTCTAAGGTAGCAGGCCGTTTGGCCGTGCAGGCGGGCGCACATTCTCTGGAGCAGCCTAACGGCGGCCTGGGCATGCTAATCGGTGGAGTGCCGGGCGTAGCACCTGCGAAGGTAACCATTATTGGTGGTGGTGTGGTCGGAACACATGCTGCGCAGATTGCAGTCGGTATGGGTGCAGATGTCTGGGTGCTGGATCGTAACCCGGAGGTTCTAGAGGCGCACTGGCGTCAATTTGGCCGTGCAACCAACGCGGTGTATTCAACTCAGGATGCGCTTGAAGAGCATGTCACCAGTTCTGAACTGGTAATTGGCGGGGTATTGGTTCCCGGGGCCGAAGCACCGAAACTGGTAACCCGCGATATGTTAAAACGCATGCAGAAAGGGTCTGTGATTGTCGATGTTGCGATTGATCAGGGGGGGTGTTTCGAAACCTCTCATGCCACCACCCACGCTGACCCGACGTACGTGGTCGAAGATGTGGTCCATTATTGTGTTGCGAACATGCCGGGCGCGGTGCCCAAGACGTCAACCTATGCTTTGAATAATGTAACCTTGCCATTTGCCCTGGCATTGGCCGATAAAGGTTATAAGCAGGCTTTAGCGGATGATGCACATCTGCGCGCAGGGCTCAATGTCATTCACGGAAAGGTGGTCTATGAGCAGGTTGCACATGACCTTGGCTATGATTACGTACCGGCTGAAACAGCGTTAGGGCTGTAAGTGATACAGGTAGGCCCCTCTAATCCGGGTGGCCTACTTGCTTGCCTGGCTGTTTAAACCTGAACCAGGCCAAAATTAATTATAACGTGTATTGCACCCTGTTTGTGTCAGAGCAGGAATATTTGAATAACATAGTAGTGGAGAAATAAGCATGAAAATGACAACAGAAGAAGCCTTTATCAAAGTCCTGCAAATGCATGGGATCGACCAGGCCTTTGGTATTATCGGCTCGGCCATGATGCCCATTTCAGATTTATTTCCCGCGGCCGGGATTCATTTCTGGGATTGTGCCCACGAAGGCAATGCAGGCATGAGCGCGGATGGTTATACGCGCGCCACCGGTAAAATGAGCATGGTGATTTCTCAGAATGGCCCGGGCATTACCAACTTTGTGACACCGATTAAAACAGCGTTCTGGAACCATACCCCCCTGTTGCTGGTGACCCCTCAGGCGGCCAACAAAACCATCGAACAGGGCGGCTTCCAGGAGATCAAGCAGATGGCCGTGTTTGAGGATATGGTCTGTTATCAGGAAGAAGTGCGCGACCCCTCACGAGTAGCCGAAGTGCTCAATCGCGTGATTGAAAATGCACGACGTGGTTCGGCTCCGGCGCAACTTAATATTCCCCGTGATTTCTGGACCCAGGTGATTGATATTGAACTGCCCCAGATTGTAAAGCTGGAGCGTTCGCCGGGTGGTGAGAACGCGATTACCGCAGCGGCTGAATTATTATCCGAAGCCAAATTTCCGGTCATTCTAAATGGTGCCGGGGTGGTGTTAGCAGGTGCGATTGACGCCTCCAAAGACCTGGCCGAACGCCTGTCTGCACCGGTATGTTGTAACTATCAGCATAATGATGCTTTCCCGGGTTCACACCCATTAGCCGCTGGCCCGCTGGGTTACAACGGCTCCAAAGCCGGCATGGAATTGATTGCCAAAGCCGACGTGGTGCTGGCCCTGGGTAATCGCCTCAATCCGTTCTCGACCCTGCCGGGGTATGGCATCGATTACTGGCCTCAGGATGCGAGCATTATCCAGGTGGATATCAATGCGGATCGCATTGGTTTGACCAAGAAAGTCGATGTGGCAATTCAGGGTGACGCACGCCGGGTTGCCGAGCAGATACTGGAGCAACTTTCCGATACCGCAGGAGATGCCGGCCGTCAGGCGCGTCTCGACACCATCTCAGCAACTAAATCCAGCTGGGCGCAGGAACTGGCGGCCATGGTGCACGAGGAAGACAATGATGAGGGGATCACCTGGAATCAGCGTTGTCGTGATAAACACCCTGATCGCATGTCCCCAAGACATGCCTGGCAGGCGATTATGAAAGTTCTGCCCAAAGAGGCGATGATTTCTTCGGACATCGGCAATAACTGCGCGATTGGAAATGCCTATCCAAGCTTTGATGAAGGCCGCAAGTATTTTGCGCCCGGCCTGTTCGGCCCCTGTGGATATGGTTTTCCGTCGATCCTCGGCGCCAAGATCGGTCGCCCGGATGTGCCGGTCGTTGGTTTTGCCGGTGACGGGGCGTTCGGCATCTCGATGAATGAAATGACTTCCTGCGGCCGTGATGACTGGCCGCCGATTACCATGGTGATCTTCCGTAATTATCAGTGGGGTGCAGAAAAGCGCAACACCACTTTATGGTACGCGGATAACTTCGTTGGGACTGAGCTTAATCTTGATGTTCAATACGCAAAAATTGCCGAGGCTTGCGGGGTTAAGGGGGTTCAGGTTGTTACTATGGATCAGCTTAGCAATGCACTTGAGACTGCGGTTGCCGAGCAAATGAACGACGGGGTTACGACCTTCATTGAGGTCATCCTGACTCAGGAACTGGGCGAACCTTTCCGTCGCGATGCGATGAAAGCTCCGGTTGCTGTTGCCGGAATTGACGCTGCGGATATGCAGTCTCAATAGGAAATGAGAAAACAGTTTTAAATCTTCGTTTGGTTATATCTTATTTGCCGGGGCTTGCCCCGGCTTTTTTTGGCATGGTTACTTTATGCGGTTTTTCGGTGAAATGAGAGCCAACCTTGCCGCCCCCACAGAAGCACACTATAGCCTGTCCAACTGAGGAATCTGGGATAATGGCAAACCGAGTTTGCTAGCGCCCCTTCCAGACCGGATCACGTTTTTCGGCGAATGCCTTGAAGCCTTCGAGCCCGTCTTCACTATCGTATAAAATATCAACACTTTTAATCTGGCGTTTGGTGATGGCGTTCATGGTTGTTTGAAAGTTCGCGCCTTCGGCTTGACGGGCGACTTCTTTAATTGAAGCAAATACCAGCGGCGGGCCGGATGCAAGCGTGCTGGCGACTTCCCAAACGCGCTTCATCAGGGTTTCTTCATCCGCCAGGATTTCATTCACCAACCCCCATCGATGCGCCTCGTGAACATCCATCCAGCGCCCGGTAAAGAGTAACTCCATGGCGATATGATAAGGTATTCGTTTGGGTAGTTTTATGGTTGCGGCATCGGCCAGCGTTCCGGCACGAATTTCGGGCAGGGAAAAGCTAACGTTTTCGCTCGCATAGATCAAATCAGCTGATAGAGCCAGTTCAAAACCACCGCCGACCGCCATGCCGTTGACCGCAGCGATAACAGGTTTGTTCAGATCACGCAATTCCTGCAGGCCGGCAAACCCCCCTACACCATAGTCACCATCGACAGCATCTCCATCGGCAGCGGCTTTTAAATCCCAACCGGCGGAAAAAAACTTGTCGCCCGCCGTTCTGATGATGGCGACGCGCAA
>JAAELZ010000325.1 GCA_024226105.1 Pseudomonadota bacterium
CCTGCGCCCGCCTGCGCTGTTTGTTGCCGGACACTATGGCGCGCCGTCACGTGCCCTATCTCGTGGCCCAGCACGCCGGCGAGTTCCTGTTCGCTGTTGAGGTAGGCCATAATACCGCGCGTGATGTACACATAACCTCCCGGCAGGGCAAACGCGTTTACCTCCGGTGAATCCAGTACGGTGAAGGTAAAGCTCAAATTCGCACGGTGGCTTTGCGCCGCAAGTTTCTGACCAATGCGATTCACCATCGCCTGGACATCAGGGTTTTCATATTTAGTGTATTGCTTTAAAATTTGTATATGACTGGTTCTACCCAGTTCAATTTCCTGTGCTTCGGACATCAACACGATATCCTGCCCGCCCGTCACCGGGTTGGTCGCACATCCAGGCAACAGTGTTGAGATCAGAATAACGCCTGACAACAGCGCAGCCCGGCCCGGGCATTTTATCTTTAGTATTTTCATATGTATAACACTCAGCTTGAACCACCCACCTTAATTTCCTGTTCACGTTTTGTGCGCAAATCTCGGCGCAGTTCCCATCGTTTAACCACATCCAATCTCCACAGCAACAACACCGTAAAATACGCCGCAACACCCATTGCCGCACCCACCAAAGAACAGCCCAGAAACAGGGCACTGTAATGATCCTGGATCCATTCCCGTGTTAATACCGGCACCGGAGCACCCGGTTCACCCAGGATCAGAGCACCCAGCAAATACGGCGGCCCCCACAACAGCGCCCATGTAAAGGGGTTTGAAATCCAGATCAGTATAACGGATATGGGTAAATTCGCACGCACTATATACGCAAGAATCGCTGCAATGATCATTTCAAACGGAACCGGCAGATAGGCCGAAAAAACACCGACGGCAAACGCCTTCGCCACAGAAAATCGTGTTACATGCCATAAGCACCGGCGATCGAATGCTTCGCCGAAATAACCAAGAACACGATGTTCCTTGATTTTTCGACTTTTTAAAATTTGTCGCTTAACACTCTGGCGCATGGAGGGTTCGGGAGACATCTGTATTCTACGTAATCTTTGGACTTATCTTACCCCAGATCACAACATAGAAATCATGATTATAGCGCGAACCCCTGACTCACCTGGCAAACGAATGAAGGTGCTTATCACCGACGTCTTACACTCGATTGCACGATTCTATATTCGGATCCGGGCTTACTATTTGCAATTAACACACAGTGCAGGTATAACCCTGCAAACTCGATTTTCATATCGTAAAGCACGACACTACGCCACACAATCCATGAAAAAGACCTTTCTAATACTACTGCTCGCTTTGTTCAGCCTGTCCAGCCCGGCCATTGCTGAGCCCATTGAAATGGCTCAGGATCTGGCGCTGGATGCAACCGTTTCCCTTGCGCAAGACAAACCCATCGTCTTTTTCATCACGGCTGACCACTGCCCGTATTGCGAAAAACTGCGACAGGAATATTTCAAATTCTCGCCAGGTGATGAACGATTTATACTACGTGAACTGGAACTGGACAACCACCATTCTGTGGTGGGATTTGACGGCAAAACGATTAACCATCAATTGCTGGCTGATCGCTATGATATCTCGCTTACCCCAACCGTCGCGTTCGTAGGCCCGGACGGAGAACAACTCACCGAAGCCATTGTCGGCGTACTCACCATGGATTTTTATAATTACTACTTCGAAAAAGCACTGGGTGAATCAATCTCCCGACTCAAAGACCAAACTCCGGAAATCGTTCAAAACTAGATTACTCTAAGCGAACGATAACGCCGCTGAGAGGAAAAGGAGGCGTGACAGCTAACTCTTGTTACGCAACCACTTACGTACGTGTGTAGTCTGACGACGACTGACTTCGAGAATATCGTCAACTGATTTAAAATGGACCACCCATTTGCCAATAGCTTCGTCTTTGGTCAGGCCATCAATATGCGCCTTGGAAACCAGCGCATTGCGATGAATGCGAATAAATTTATCACTGAGTTCATCTTCAAGCGAGTTCAGAACTTCTGATATCACGTGCTCGCCATCTATTGTGCGCAGGCGCACAAGCTTGCTATCAGCCCGGAAATAAATTACATCATCAAGTGGAACCAGGCGAATTTTTCCTTTTTCAGTTAAAGCGAAGTTTTGTCGCGGCTCGTCAACCGGAAGCCTGGCACGCTTGGCCGGTGTCATCGGCTTTAATTTGCTCAATGCCGTTTTCAGGCGATCACGTCGAATAGGCTTAAGCAGATAATCAATGGCATTTGCGTCAAATGCTTCGAGCGCAAACTCGTTGTAAGCGGTAGTGAAAACAACTGCCGGCGGGTTTTCGAATGCGGTAAGGTGCTGGGCCACTTCCATTCCGGACATGCCCGGCATACGAATATCCAGGAATACCAGTTCCGGCTCGTAATCATTGCATTTATTGAGTGCATCCTGCCCGTTATCAGATTCGATAATATTAAATTCACCATTCACATCAGACAATATGGCCTTTAATCGAGTGCGTGCCAGTGACTCATCATCAACTATTAGACATTTCATACCTTACTATTCCCCGCTTGGTCGGCCTACAACTATAAACCCACATCGACTAGAGATCAATGCCAGGTTGGGTGTCTGCCCGATTTTGCTTGTTATTCTCAGGGTTCGTTCAGGTTCGCGGAATCATCCCAAAGGGCTTTCAGGATCCACTCCATCCATAAAAGCCTTGTGTCGGTCAGCTGAAGTAAGCTGGTACACCAGGCCCAGCCAGTTATTAACCACCGCTTTGCCGGTATCACCCCAGGTATCATCCAGCAACGGAATCACTTCCTGCTCAGGAAAATTCGCCATGCCGATTTTTCCGCCGTCGTCTGAGAGCACTGCATCGCGAAAATGATTCAGGATCAGGGTTGCTTCACGGCTGAAATAGTGCTCCGGAAATAGCGGGTAATTTTTCCGGTGGCCTGTCACAAACCGGCTCACTTCCCGTTTGTATTCCTTAAACAGACTGATCGCATCGTACTCGGGGTGGCCCTGGAAAAAAATGAAACGAAACCCGTCCTCGCTGGTCGCAAGATGAAAATCTGCTTCCTCACTGGACACCAGCACGCGTAAACTAGCATCTCGAAACTGGCGCGAATTGGTTTCATAAACGTGCGAATGAGGCGCATCGAACCGGGTATTAATGTTGGCCACCAGCGGATGATCGAAATCAACAATCCGGTGGGAATATACCCCCCAGCGCTTTTGTTCAAGCCGATAGCGCTTGATTCCCCAGTAATGCTGAACAATCGCGTGTGTCGCCAGGCACGAGCACATCACCGAACTCACGCTTCGCTTCGCCCATTCAACAATCTCGATCATGGGATTCCAGAAAGGCTCGTCTTCCAGCTTTTCCTGCACGGGATTGGCCCCGGTAATGATCAACGCATCCAGGCCGACACGTTTTATCCGCTCAAAGGTTTCATAGTAGGCTTCAATATGCGCCCTGGCTTTTTCGCTACGCTCAAATTCCGGCACACTAAATAAGTGAATCTTAAATTGTGCAATGCGATTGCACCCACCGACCATACGCATGAACTGGCGCTCGGTCGCCTCCAGTGCAGCGTCCGGCATCAGGTTCAAAATGCCAATGTGTAACTCGCGTATATCCTGCTGCTCGGCACGTCCCGGAGCCAGGACTTCAACGCCTTCAGCACGCAATCGCTCGAAGGTCGGCAGTTTTGAATGGGCTATCAGGGTCATTTACGCTGCTTCAGAATCAGAGGGCTTCCGCGATGAGCTGAAGAACATCCCGCTCTGAATTGAGTAACATCACCCGATTAGCATCGATAGTATAGCCATGCTTATCCGCAATCCGCTCGTATAAGGGGCGCCGATATTCGATCAGGCGGGGGAACACCCATTGCACAAATTCATCGGGATTCATCTGCTCTGTACTATTCAAGCCATGAATATCCAGAAACGCCAGGATCTGTTCATCCAGAAAATCTTCGTTATAGTACATGGGTTTGGGGTCTGAAACAGCCCGCTCAATCATCAAGTTTTCCAGCGCAGTATCCGGTTTCAGATAAAGAATGAGGGATTGCTCCGCCAGAGCATCCCAGGTTTCATCATCCGAAAGCTCACACACGCTGCCCCCCGCATCATTCACAAAATGCGGATAGTCATAAATTTCGCGCCCCTTGCGAATAAACTCACGCACATCCGTCATTGCATTGACTTCCGCCTCACGGTGCAGGCGCTGGCGCCGCTTGAATTCTTCAAGGCTCAAACCTCCGAGCCCGGGATCTCCAATTTTGCCCAGAAAGGTCGAAATCGGTTTCAAATGGTGGACCGTTATATTGCTACAGATATAGATGGAATCACTGAGAATCAGGTCACGCAAAAAGGGTTGCTCCATTGCCTGACACTTAATATTGTCAAGTATGGGTTCTTCCAGGTATTTAGTGCCGATGCGAAAATCACCTGAATAATGAAACCATTGATTCTGCGGCAACTGGCTGGATAAGGTTGTTTTTCCCACGCCCGACATGCCGAGCAAAGTGATGACCTTGTTCGGTGAATCAAGAAATTTTTGACGACTCAGTTTCATAACGTGGAAGTATATTCAGTTTTTGCAATTCAAACACGAATAATTGAGACCTTGCACGGCAACCCACTAAGCTCGCCGCCACAAGCAAAAAACCTCTCAACGAAAAATGAGCAAAATAACCGTTCCCAGCCCAAGCAAATACAACGCAAATGGCAGCATGCTAAAGCGCCGGATAAACCCCAGAAACCAGTGTATGCAGGCGTAGGCCACCAGGGCGGAAACTGTCACACCGAGTAACATGATGCTCCAGTCTATCGCCTCCTCGCTTTGCAGCAATTCGACCACTTTTAAACCACCCGCCAGGATAATCACCGGGATTGCCATCAAAAAGGAAAATCGGGCCGCAGCATCCCGATTTAGACCCATCAGCAAGGCCGCGGCGATCGTCATGCCTGAGCGTGAAATCCCCGGCATCAGGCTAATCGCCTGTGCACAGCCAATAACAAGAATATCCCGCCGATTGAGCATGCCAAGATCCCTGGCCTGTTTGTTATGTTGATCCACCCACCAGAGCACACCGGCGAAAAGTATCATCATCATCGCGATATAGAGTGGGTCACGCAGTATCGACTCCACCCAGTCGCCCCAGAAAAAACCCACCAGGCCCACAGGAATTGTAGCGAAGGCGATTTGCCAGCCAATTCGGCTGTGCTCGGTTTGCGCACCACCAAATAGACTGGCAAGCGTATCACGAAGAATAAGCTGTACTTCCTGACGGAAATAAACCAATACCGCAATCAAAGTTCCCAGGTGCACCATAACATCAAATGCAAGCCCCTGATCCTCCCAGCCCAATAGTTTTGGAAGCAGAATGAGGTGACCGGAGCTCGATACCGGCAGAAATTCAGTTATGCCCTGTACAAACGCAAGGACAATAGCTTGAAACTTATCCAAAATGGATTCTCATAATCGGTTTAGATGGTTTTGTTGTTCAAATCCGCACAGGGGCTGGGTGAAGTTCTTCGTCAGTGCCAAAACCTTGAACAGCTCACCCATCTCGTGGGGCATCGTCAATTTTTTGGCCTGCTGCGCGAGTTCAAGCTGGGCTTTTGTGGAGCCATCAAGCGCCATTCTATCAAGCAGGCCCGTTGACAGCAAAAAAGCACCCTGCGTGGCATACCCCGCCAGATCGAATCCCGCTCGCCGGGCAGCCAGAGCAACGGCGGTAAAATCCACGTGCGCGGTAATATCCTGAAAGCCGGGTTCAAAAAAAGGATCCGGATGCACACGGTGCTGATAATGACACATTAGCGTACCCTGATCACGATCAGGATGGTAATACTCTGCCTGACGAAATCCATAATCAATAAGGAGTACCGCACCCTGTTCAAGCACTTCGCTCAAACTTTCAATCCACGCCGGGGCCTGAAACGCGATTTCAGAACGATATGAATTGCCATCCAGAACCAGATTCAGGGCCTGAACCGCTGAATTTAACTCCGCGCCAGCCTCTCCGGGCAACCAGCGAAATGGCGTCTGTTCATCATTCGCCTCCGCATAGCCCACGCCCATCTCCATTACCTTACCGGATGCATCCTGCTCAAACACCTTGACGGGCATGGCATCCAGTACTTCGTTGGCGACCACCACACCGCACAAATTCACAGGCAGGGTATCCAGCCACCTGACACGAGAAAAATGTTCAGCCGCACGCGATTTGATCGTTTCCTTCTGGCGCACGCGTAATTCTCCACTGAGCTCCAGAATCAGGTATTGCTCGGGCAAAACACCGAGTGTGTCCAGCTCATTTAGCAAACCGGCCGCCAGAGCACCGCTACCCGCACCAAACTCCAGCACCACCCCGCCTTGCAGGCTTTCCAGTATTTGAGCTGTCTGAGCCGCGAGGCATCCCGCAAACAGATCTCCCATTTCAGGCGCTGTAATAAAATCCCCCGCTGCGCCAAATTTGGCCAGGCTGCCCGAATAGTATCCCAGGCCCGGGGTATACAAAGCCATCTGCATATACTCATCAAAAGCTATGAAACCATTTTTTTGCTGAATGGCTTCACGAATCAGGCCGTGCAATTCCCGCTTGTGTCGCTTTTGTTCAGCTGGTACTTGTGTGAGCGTCATGAATAGTGATAATCAATTGATCAATTAAAACAGGTCGCAGCGAAATCCTCAGCCTGGTATTCAACCTGCTGATGGCCACCTGGTTACCGCGCTGCAATATTGCAAAAACTATGCCCGAGTACAAGTCAAACATACCAGAAAATGATGATTTAGATGGAAAAGTCGCCCTGATCACCGGCGGCGCGAAACGTATTGGCGCCAGCCTGTCTCGAACACTGCATGCGGCGGGTATGAATGTGGTTGTTCATTATCATTCCTCGCTGGACGCAGCACGAGCCTTGCAGGAAGAGCTCAACGCAAAACGCAGGAACTCCTGCATGCTGATCCAGTGCGAACTGACGGCGTATAACAAACTCAAACCCCTGGTTGATGAAAGTGCACACCAGATGGGCAGGCTGGACGTTTTGCTCAATAATGCCTCAGCCTTTTTCCGGACACCTATTGGTGAAACCAATGCACAACACTGGGACACCCTTCTGGATACTAACCTCAAAGCCCCGTTTTTTCTGATGCAGGCTGCGGCTCTGCATCTGAAAAAACATCGTGGCTGCATCATTAACCTGGTTGATATTTACGCTGAGCGCCCGCTGGAGGATCATGCGGCATACTGCGCGAGCAAGGCGGGGCTGGCCTCACTTACACGATCATTTGCTCAAAGCCTGGCCCCTGACGTTCGGGTCAATGGCATCGCGCCCGGTGCCATCCTCTGGCCGGAGAATCAGCACGATGAAGTTGCCCAGAAACGCCTGATATCACGTACCCCGCTCAAGCGCGCAGGCCAGCCTCAGGATATTGCCGATACTGCACTTTTCCTTATTCAGAATGCACCATACATTAGCGGGCAAATTTTAACGGTCGATGGTGGCCGAACTATCGTTCCCTGACGCTTAAGGTCACCTCTAACCACCAGGCCCAATGAACACCAGCATTCTCGACACCCTGCTACCTTTGTATCTGCTCATCAGCCTGGGTTATATATTCAGGCACAGCAATTTCCTTGGCCACGAGTTTTGGGACGGCGTGGAAAAACTGGTGTATTACATCCTGTTCCCTGCTCTGATTTTCTCTAACCTGGCGCGCGCTGAAGTGGACCCCGCCCTGATCAGCCAGATTTTGTTTGCGGTGGCCATACCAACCTTTATTGTGGGTGCCATCCAGTGGCTGGGATTTCTTGACAAACGTCTGAGCCGCGAAACATTCTCTTCAATGTACCAGGGAGCGGTTCGTAACAACACCACCATTGGCCTGGTAATCGCCGGTTTGATACTGCCCGGCCAGGGGGTTGCGGTGATGGCCCTGATCATGACCATCATGGTTATCATCAATAACATCTCCTGCGTAACCGTACTCACACACTATGGTGATGCTGAACAACGTTATGCTGCGGGCCAGCATAAATCCATGCTACGTGCGGTGGCGAGCAACCCCCTGATCGTGGCAAGTATCGCCGGGCTGGCCTTTAGTTTTCTGTCCATCCGCCTGCCCGACCCCCTGCATTCGACTATCTATTTTCTGGGTCAAACAGGCTTGCCGCTGGCGTTGCTCGCCGTTGGCGCCGGGTTGAAACTGAGAGCCTCGGCTGGAAAAGCCATGGCGATTGGCATTTCCACCTTCACGAAACTGGCCATCATGCCAGCCCTGATCTACCTGTTTATTAGTCTGATTGAGCTATCCCCGGATGATGCGCGTATTTTCGTCCTGTACGGCGCCCTGCCCACCGCAATGTCGTCTTACGTACTCGCCAGCCAGCTCGGCGGCGACAAAGAAAGTATGGCACAAATCATCACCCTGCAAACCCTGTCTGCGGCACTAACCCTGCCGGTAATTCTGCTGGTAATACAAAAAATGGCCTGAACTCGCCCAAAGGCACTATTAATTTTGGCAGGTAGCCTCATGTTTCTATGCGCGATACACTCCACCATTCATTGTCAGATGACCTATTCAGCCATGGCCACAAAATATTTGGGCAAAAACAAATATGAAGTTCCTTATGAAAGCCCCGTTGCGCCCACGGTGCTCTGCAACGAAGAGGCTAAAAATCAAACCGTGGGTGAATACCAAATTTATCAGGGCGTGAAAAAGTACGACACAGCGAAAGGAACTGCATGAACAGGACAAAGCCAGGCAGGTACCGTAATACGAAGAAGATGCGTTTCACGCGACCTGGCTCACCATTATTTCTTGCAGCGGCATTGTTCCGCCCGGGCGACTGACGTGATCGACTTTACCCTGGCGCTTGATTTCAGCGACCATGAATCGCTGGTCATTGGTATTTTGTCAGATACGCACGGCAGCCTGAATGCCGATATCGCAGAGTTCATTTCTCAGTGCGATATTGCCCTGCATGCCGGTGATATCATGGGCTCTGAATCGTTGAATGCCATGAAACCCGTGCTGGGACATACCCTTGCGGTCAAGGGCAATAACGATGCGTACTCTACCTGGGCAGAAGCGGATCGTGCCCAGCTCGACGATATTCCGGATGTCGTTGAACTTAACTTACCCGGTGGTAAACTGGTGATGGAGCATTCACATCGCTTTTGGAATCGTGACACTAACAGTATTCATCAGGCCTTGCGCCGTGAGCACCCTGAGGCCCAGATGGTGGTGTATGGCCACACACATATCAGAACCATCGACGACAGCCAGATACCGACCGTGGTCAATCCCGGAGCAGCCGGGAAAACCCGGGTTCACGATGGCCCATCCTGCCTGCAATTGAATGTCAGCGCCGACAAATGGGAAATTCTGGAATATCTTTTTTAATCCAAAATTCCTCAGTTGACCGCTACAAAAGATGAATAAGTAAGTACATAAAGTAATTGAGAAACTGTGTGTTTTTCCTTTCACTCTATGGGTGAAAGGTACTACAGAGTCCAATGCCAATTTTCCGTGGCCACTCTTTTGGTTCCATCTTATCCAGAGATAGTAATCTAGTTGAGAACGGCCCCAGCGATAATGCTAATATAATCTCTGTATTTTCTAGATTGTTGCCTCTACGTGTATCAGGATTTTTTCGGCCTTAACAGCAAACCCTTCGGTATCGTACCGGATACGCGGTTCTTGTTTCTAAGTGATAGCCACAAAGAGGCCATAGCGCATCTGGTTTACGCACTCAACGAAAAAAATGGCTTTGTACAGCTTACCGGTGAAGTCGGTGTCGGCAAAACCATGGCCTGCCGCTATATCCTGGCGAATATACCTGAAGACATCGACGTTGCGCTGATACTCAACCCGCGAATTGACGAGATTGGCCTGCTCAGAACCCTGTGTCAGGAGATGAATATTCAATACGATAACGATCAGAAAACCAATGAGCTGACCCAACTGATCAACAGCAAGCTGCTTGATGCCCATGCAAAAGGGCGGCACACCATCCTCATTATCGATGAAGCACAGAATCTACCCAAACGCACTTTGGAGCAATTGCGTCTGCTGACTAATCTTGAAACCGATACCCAGAAACTGTTGCGAATTGTCATGATCGGCCAGCCGGAACTCGGTGAATTACTTTCTGCTCATGATATGCGCCAGGTTGCACAGCGTATTACCAGCCGCTACCACCTCACCACGCTGGGGCCCGATGAAACCGAACAATATATTCGCCACCGATTGAGTGTGGCCGGCTGCCATCAGCGCCTGTTCAGTAAATCAGCCACACGAAAAATACACAAATTCACCGAGGGCACACCCAGGCTCATCAACCTGCTGTGTGATCACGCTCTGATTGGTGCGTACAGCCTTGGTGTACGCGAAGTTACACCCTCAATCATTAAAAAGGCGGCTAAAGAAGCGCTGCCCTACGTGAAAACTGAATCCGCCGGAAGCGGGTCAAAGTTATTGCCCACCCTGCTGATATTGCTTCTACTGCTAATCGCTGCCATGGCCTGGCAAACGGGGCTTCGCAACAACATGCTTGAATATTGGCGCCAACTACTGAACCCAACAATCCCGCTCACCGAGAAACTAAGGCCTCCCGCCTCCATACCGCCACCCATCGCAATAGAAAAACCAGAAGCAGAGAAAATCCAACCGCAGCCTGAGGTGGCCGAGCCAATACTCGAACCTGAGCCAGAACCTGAGCCAGAACCTGAGCCAGAACCTGAGCCTGAGCCTGAGCCTGAGCCAGAGCCAGAGCCTGAGCCTGAGCCTGAGCCTGAGCCTGAGCCTGAGCCTGAGCCTGAGCCTGAGCCTGAGCCTGAGCCTGAGCCTGAGCCTGAGCCTGAGCCAGAGCCAGAGCCAGAGCCAGAGCCAGAGCCAGAGCCAGAACCA
>JAAELZ010000326.1 GCA_024226105.1 Pseudomonadota bacterium
GGCCAGAGAGCAGACAGTATGGACGGTTGGCGACATTAAGTTTTACCCCGGTGCAGCCAGTATTGTGCCCGGTGAAGCCCGTATCAACCTTCAGCTGCGCGATGCCGATGAAGAATTTCTTGAGCTTGCGATACTTGAAGTAAAGGCTTATGTTGATGAATTTAATGCATCCTCGAAAGTAGCTGTGGACCTGGAATTGCTCGATGACTGTGTTCACGCAGTTAGTATGGACGCAGGGATGCAGGAATACTGTGCGCAAGCCGCGCAAAAACTTGCGCCTGGCAAGTGGATGAAAATGCAAAGCGGCGCCGCACACGATGCGCAGGTACTGGCAGCTAAAATTGCAAGCGCTATGATATTTGTACCGAGCATCGGTGGTATCAGTCATGATTTCGACGAAGATACAGCTGAGGAAGATATTATTCTGGGATGCCGGGTGCTGGCGGCGGCTGTCGAAGATATTTTGCAGGATGAGGGCTAAATAAATGAGAGACTATGATCTGGTTATTCAAAACGGTACCGTAGTGACCGCGACGGATACCATAAAATGCGATATAGGCATCAAGCATGGAAAGATAATGGCACTAGCCGAATGCTTGACTGAGGCAGGGGAAATAGTGGATGCAGAGGGGATGTATGTGTTGCCGGGTGGAATAGATGCCCACGTTCATCTCGATGAGCCGCCCTTTTACGGAGTTTTGCTGAACGATAGTTTTGAGACGGGTACTAAAGCGGCGGCCTGTGGTGGTACGACGACGATTATCTCTTTTGCCCAGCAGCAAAAAGGTCGCCCGCTACGTGACTCGATCAATGATTATCATGCCAAAGCTTCGGGAAATGCAGTTATAGATTACGGCTTTCACGTCATATTGACCGACCCGAATGAGCAGGTGACAGGTGAGGAAATTCCTGCCCTGATCGCAGACGGCTATACCTCGTACAAATGCTTTATGACCTATGATGGCTACCTGGATGACGGGCAGATACTTAGAACCATGGAAGTGGCTAAACGTGAACGCGCCATGGTCATGATCCACGCTGAAAACGAGCACTGTATTCGCCACATGGCAAAGAAATTCGATGACGAAGGCCATACCTCGCTTGATAGCTTTCCAAAAATAGCCCCGATGTGTGTTGAGCGCGAGGGGACCCATCGCGCCATTTCGATGAGTGAACTGGTGGACGTTCCAATTTTGCTGGTTCATGTCTCGGGTCGGGAAGCGATGGATCAAATCCGTTGGGGGCAGGATCGTGGTTTGAAAATTTACGGTGAGACCTGCCCGCAGTATTTGTTTTTGACCGATGAGGTTTACCGTAAGGAAGGCTGGGAAGCCGCCAAATACCTTTGCGCGCCGCCGCCCAGAGATACGGAAAACCCGGATGCGTTATGGCGTGGCATCGCAACTGGAATGTTCCAGGTGATCTCCTCGGACCATAATGCCTTCCAGTTCGATAGCGCATCAGGCAAGAAAGCCAACGGGCCGGAGCCACATTTCCGTAAAGTAGCACCCGGCATTCCCGGTATTGAAGCACGACTGGCGCTGGTATTTTCTGAAGGGGTGTCGCGTGGGCGCATCGATATCAATACTTTTGTCGCCACTACCGCAAC
>JAAELZ010000327.1 GCA_024226105.1 Pseudomonadota bacterium
CAGCGGGATTTCGGGACCGATGTAAGCGGTTAATCGACACATGACATAGAAGATTAAAATAAACGACGCTATTATAACGTGGATAGCATCAACAGGCTTGTTCTTATCGTTGCCGGGAGTATTGCGAACCCGAATACCCTTAGCGATTTTCAAGACTATAATCAGTTTCTCGACATCACCGACACGCTGCTAACCGACATGAAACTGCAAGGCATATATCAAATAGCCAGCTTTCACCCTCAATACCCGTTTACCGATACCGAAATAGATGATGTTGAAAATTGTACCAACCGCCCGCCCTACCCGATGTTGCACCCTATTCGGGAACAGAGCCTGGAAAATGCACTGGCGAATTATCCGGATGCGGATAAAATACCCGAACGGAATATCGCCCTGCTCAAGCAACTGGGGCACAGCAAAATCCAGGCACTGCTACAAAGCTGTCTGAAACAAAATCAAACGAATCAAACATCATGAACACCTACGCTATTGCAATTCACGGTGGTGCCGGCCCCAAAGTCGGGGGAATCACCACGCCTGAAAAAGAGCAGGAATACCTGGCCGCCCTGAAACAGGCTCTGGAATCTGGAAGCCGTATTCTCGAGCGCGGCGGCAGTTCACTGGATGCCGTCGAGCAGGCGGTCAACGCGCTGGAAGATTGTCCCCTGTTCAATTCAGGCAAAGGCAGCGTATACACGATTGATGGCACGCATGAACTGGACGCATCAATCATGGAAGGGAACACCCTGAATGCGGGTGCGGTGGCACAACTACGAGGCATCAAAAACCCGGTTACCCTGGCGCGCGACGTGATGGAGAAAAGCGAGCATGTATTTTTGGCCGCTGAAGGCGCTATTCAGTTTGCCCGGAAGTTGGGTTATGAGTTGCTTGAGCCTGAGTATTTCGCGGTTCCTGCCCGCTATGAACAATGGTTAGCGGCGAGGGCTGCGAATCCTGATGAATTAGCCCCGCAAACTGTTGAAGAGAAAAGCCTGGGTACCGTCGGTGCGGTTGCCTGTGATTCTGCGGGCAATCTTGCGGCGGCAACTTCCACCGGAGGGATTCTCAACAAGCGCTTCGGGCGGGTCGGTGACAGCCCGATCATCGGCTCAGGCAACTACGCAAATAATAAAACCTGCGCAGTCTCCTGCACTGGCAGCGGTGAGTTCTTTATTCGTGGTGTGGTTGCCTACGATGTTGCCTGCCTGATTGAACATAAAGGCCTGAGCCTGCAAGCGGCCACCGACGAAGTAATTCATAAGCGCATTCTTGAGATCAAGGGGGACGGTGGGTTAATTGCGGTGGATGCGACGGGCAATATTGCCATGCCGTTTAATACCCGGCGAATGTTCAGAGCGTGCGTGGCATCAAACCGGCCAATGGAAGTCCATATCTAATCGGGTTACAGCTGAAGCAATCTCACTTCAAATTGCATTTCAGCAATTCGTCAATGCCTTCGAATTGAAGCGTTGCTTCTTTGCCTTTCGACCACCAAATCACTTTTTGATTAGCGTATTTCGCACCTGAGGCGGAACGCACCCTGGATAAGGCATATTCTTCACGGCCCAATCGTAGTACAGCCTGCTCCGGTTCGGTACTCACTATCACCTTGCCAATGGTTAAAATGTCCCCGGCTTCGCAACTGTATTCGTTGCTTTTGCTGGCTACCGGTATTTCAGGCGCTTCTTTATGCGTGGCGCAGCCGGTAAGCATGGCAACAATAATCATCGTAAAAACCAACTTTTTAATCATATTTTGCAGGGCTCTGATTGGGTTTTCTTAAGGGCTGATTAGCAATAATTTGCAGGCAGGGAAACTGGACAAGGCCCAAAACCGTTCTCTATTTGCGCTCGATCATAGCAATCTGGATTTTTTGCCCGGGCTGCAGGTTCGAACTGATGCCGGGGTTGAAACGCATCAACAGCCACATCGGGGTCTGGTATTTTTTAGCAATCAACCACAGGCTCTGACCTGATTTGATCGTAACCGATTGCACATCTGTAATCTGAAAGCGTTCTTTGAACTCCTCAGTCAGTACCTGGTGAAATTCACTGCGCCTGGATTTGAATGTTTCCAGCGTTTGTTCTGATGTAATGGGCAGTTGTATTTTCTGCCCCGGTTGAATTTCAGAATCTTTCTTAAGCCCGTTCAATTCCCTGAGGGCGCCTGAGCCACGCGCCGCCATCCAGTCTGCGTAGTGCGCCAGGGTTTCATCCGGCAAGGCTTTGAGTTCAACGCCGTCCACAGTATTGCTAAGCGTCATCTCAGGCAATTTATCAACGGTATTTAACCAACCTTTTTGCTGCTCGTTCACACCCCCGTTAACCGCTTTTAAACCGATAATGCTGGTTACTTTCAGTGTTTGGCCCACCACCAGCTTTCCCTGTTTCCCGAGCCGATTAGTTCGAATCAGGCTTGAGCAGGGAATATCAAAACGCTCCGCGATTTCACATGCGGTATCACCCGAACGAACCGTGTACTCACTCACCGCTACATTATTCGAAACCCCACCGGAACGCCCGCGTATCGTCAGTACCTGCCCAACACGAATGACACCCTTCCGATTCAAACTGTTTTCTGATATCAGGTTTTTACAGGTGACAGAATAGCGCTCCGCGATTTCACAAACGGTATCACCTTTTCTTACCGTGTAATTGAGCCTGCTGGTCTGCGCACTTGCCTGTGCGGTGTCCACGCCCAGGCCCGGAATTTGCAGTCTTTGTCCAATCGAAATTTTTGCTTTACGCCCAAGCTGGTTGACTCGTATCAGTTCTTTACAGGCCACCTGGTAACGCTGTGCAATTTTGCAGGCGGTATCACCCGATTTTACTTTATAGGTCCCTGTCCTGCCCGTTTTATCCAGTTTCGCAACGCTTTGTGTGGCTGATTTAGGTGCTCGACCGGGAATATCCAGCTTCTGGCCAACGCGTAACATCGCGCGTTTCCCAAGCCTGTTTGCCGAAATCAGTTCCTTACATTTAACCTTAAAGGCATTGGCAATTGCGCAGGCCGTGTCGCCCCTGCGTACCCGGTAGACCAGTTTAAACTGAGATTGTGGTTCGGGCGCCAGGGACTTGAGCTTGTCAATTTCCGCCACCCAACGATGTTTTCGATAAGGTAAATGCAAGCGGTAACCGGCTGGAATCAGGCGCCAGTTATTCCAGGCAAACCGGGTTAACGCCGGGTTCAAGGGTTTGAGGTCGTTTTGACGCAGGCCAAATTGATACTTTACGCGCTCTATAGACGTCGGCACTGGCAGAATAAAGGTCTGGTAGCGCAATGCCGCATCCGCATTGGTCTTACCAAAATACTGATCCGCATGACGCGCCAGGTGCCGCGCGGCAAGAAAACTGGCATAAAAATTTTTAACCGCCACCTGAAAAGCCGCTGATTTGTACTCATCGAGCACTTTCGGGAAATCGGGCCCGACCTGCTTAATCGCCCGGCGCATTCCGTTCACGCCGTAGTTATAAGAGGTTACGATAAAGGGATTGATCTCAGGCTGAGTCACCCCGGGCCTGATCTCTTTGGCAAGGGGAATGAGTTTTTTCTGCGCATTTTTAAAATAGCGCATCGCACCGCGTGTGGCGGCCTCGGGGTCGAGCCGTTCATCAAGCACCGCATTAAGATCCATGCCCAGGGAACGTGCCGTATTCGGCATGATTTGCCACATCCCGGCGGCACCCACTTTGGAATAAGCGCTGGCCCGATACGACGATTCCACAAAAGGTAAATAGAGTAAATCCGCCGGCATACTGGTATCGGCAATAATGCCGGAAACCAGCCCTCTATAACGCTCAAAACGCCCTAGCGCACCGCTGAACTGATCCTGCACACCAAGCTGACAGCGAATATTTTTCGCACCTTTATAAACAATGCGGGAATTGAGCCGATCAAACTGTTTTGCCAGGTGGTTTTGTATTTTCCCTTTCGGTGGTTGATCTTTTTTGAGGCGATTCCCGAGTGCGTTGAGATTAGCCTGCAGACGCTTGCGTTCGCGTTTGACGCTCTTGTCTGTGCACGCCTTGATCCCGTCGATAGTCTGGTATACCCGCCAGGGTTCGTCGTAATCATGCAGGATTGCGGTATTTTTATCCCAGCGGCTAAATACCTCCACCCAGAAATCGACGCGCCGAACCAGTGCCTCCGGGCAGGGAAAATCAGCACTGCAATCAAGCTGATGGCGTGCCACTGTTTTTCCGCTCTGCGTCGACGATGCCGCCTGGGCAGCCGGCAGTAAATTGCAGAACACGAAAAGAGCAGAGGC
Organism: Pseudomonadota bacterium; assembly: GCA_024226105.1. Lineage (GTDB taxonomy): Bacteria > Pseudomonadota > Gammaproteobacteria > Arenicellales > Poriferihabitantaceae > JAAELZ01. The sequence continues at coordinate 4,268 of JAAELZ010000327.1, forward strand.
AAGCAGCAAACCATAAGGCCGCCGGAATTTGTAAATACAAGGCATAGCCTTATGCTATCTGTTGTTCATTATGCTGTAAAATCAAACTTTACTTTATTTTTTGTATACACAGATATTTTATGGAACAAGCTGTACATCAAACACTGATAAACGATATCGAAAATCTGCTCGCAAGCGCCAAAGGCATTGACGAGATACAGGCCAAGAATTTCCGTAAAACGGCTGAAACCCTGCTGGCAGAAAATGATAACCACCCCTTGAAGGGCAATCTGACTACCTGCCTGGAGCAGCTGCGTGAACGCATTCATACTCAGGTGGAAAAACGTGATGCCGATTACGAGACGGTTTTGGCTGAACTTAAAAAGGCCCGTGCTGCGCTTAAAGAGGAAAAACTGAAAATTGCGGAAGATGCCACGCAAAAGGCGCTGTCTATCGCCGGGCAAATTCCCGGCCTTTCCGCCCAGCGCCGCGCCGACATGGACAAGCAACTTGATGGCATCTATCCGCAAATGCGTAAACTGAGTGCCTGGCGGCACTGGGGCACTACACAGGCACGAGAAAACCTGATTGCCCAGATCAAACAGATCCACGGCAGCGATATGGATCCAAACAAAATTGTTAAGACCCTGCGCGACGCGAAAGCACAGTGGCAGGACTGGGAGAAATCGGGCGATCACAGCGAGCATAAACTCTGGAAAGAATTTAGTGATGCCTGCGACACTGCCTATGAGCCCTGCCGGGCATTTTTCAAAGCACAAAAAGAAGAGCGCAAAAAGCACCTTGCTCAAAAACGTGCGTTAATAGATGAAATAAATGCGCGCTTTGAAAAAACTGACTGGAACCAGCCTGACTGGAAGGATATTGACAAGTGGTTGCGCCAGGCCAGGGGCAGGTTTTTTAAAATTGGACATACTGATTACAAACACCATAAAAAACTAAAAGTAAATCTTGACAAAGCACTCGCTCAATTTGAAGAACATCTCTCGCGAGAACGCGAACGCAGCCTGAAAATGCGCCGCAAACTGATCGACGAGATTCAGGCCCTGGAGCAGGTGGAGAATATTCGTGAGGCAATCTCACAACTTGACCAGCTTCGAAAAAAGTGGTTGATTACAGTACTGGATAAACGCAGCATTGAGAACAAACTATGGAATCAATTCCAGAAAGCACAGGATGTGATATACCAGCGGCGCAATTCTGAACGCAAGGAACAGGATCAGGCACGCAATGAAAATCTTAAGCAAAAACGTCTGGTGATCGAAGGCCTGATTAAGGCTGCTGGAACCCCTCTAGATGAATTGACCGGCGGCCAATCGATCCTTGCACAGCATAAGGATCGCTTTAATGAGATTGGCTACGTACCTCGCAATGCTGAAAAATCGCTTATGGATAGCTGGCGCTCAGCACAAAAGCAATTTACTGAGGCGCTCAACAAGGCGCAGAAAGCAAAAGCCAAAAACACCCAGAACGCCCTGCTTGAAAAAGCCCGATTTTGTGCAAGCATCGAACAATGCAAGCAAAAGGCTGAAAAGCTCGATGCGGCTGACACGGTTAAGGCTTACGATGCGTTGCCGCCACTTACCACAACGCTTGAATCCCTGTTTCGTAAGCGCCTGGACGCGGCTCTGAGCGAACAACCGTATACTGATGATGTTTTGCTGAATAATACCGAAACTCAGCTGCTGGCCTGCCTGAAAGCAGAAGTCATACTGGATTTACCCAGCCCTGATGAATACGCAAAACAACGTATGGCTTATCAAATCGAACGACTTTCTGCCTCGATGAAAAAAAATACCCGGGCACAGGAGAATATTGAAACGTTAAAACAGCAGTTATTGACCACGGGACCGATTCAGGCAGATAAATACGAAACAATTCTGGCTCGAATTAAACCTGTTTTGAGCCTTTAAATAATTCCACTCTTAACCTGATTAAACTACCATGAGCACCATCAAACAGAGCGATTTCATCGATAGCATTGCCGATGCCCTGCAATATATCTCCTGCTACCATAGCCAGGATTTTGTCGATGCGATGTACCGGGCCTGGCAAATAGAAGAATCAGTTTCGGCCAAAAATGCCATCAGCCAGATCCTGATTAACTCACGCCTCGCGGCGCAGGGAAAACGCCCAATCTGTCAGGACACCGGTATCGTGGTCGCGTTTATTAAAGTTGGTATGGATGTCAAATGGGAAAGTAGCCTTGATTTGCAGGATATGGTCAACGAAGGTGTGCGGCGTGCCTACACAAACCCTGATAACCTCTTGCGCGCCTCGGTCGTTTCTCCCCCAATTGGCGCACGTAGAAACACGCAGGATAATACCCCCGCCGTGGTCTATACGGAACTGGTTGAAGGCGACCGTATTGAAGTGAAAATTGCGGCCAAGGGCGGCGGTTCTGAAAACAAAACTAAATTCACAGTACTTAATCCCAGCGACAGCATTGTTGACTGGGTGGTTGAGACCGTTCCCAAGATGGGTGCGGGCTGGTGTCCTCCCGGCGTGCTGGGTATCGGCATTGGCGGTTCCACTGAAAAATCAATGCTGCTGGCCAAAGAATCATTGCTCGATCCGATCGATATCCAGGCGTTAATGCAACGCGGCCCCAACGATGCGGGGGAAGAACTACGGCTTGAATTATTTGACGCCGTTAACAATCTTGGAATTGGCGCCCAGGGCCTGGGCGGATTAACTACGGTACTCGACATCAAGGTCAATACCTATCCCACCCATGCAGCCTCACTACCGATATCCATGATTCCAAACTGTGCTGCCACGCGGCATATTCATTTCTCTCTGGACGGCAGCGGCCCGGCAATCCTGACGCCCCCCGGCCTGGACAACTGGCCGGTGATCGAAACCGATCCGCAGGCAAAGGAAACCCGGGTCAACCTCGATACGCTTAAGCGGGATGATATTCAGCAGTGGCAACCGGGGCAAAACCTGCTGTTGAGCGGTACCCTGCTGACCGGGCGTGATGCGGCGCACAAACGTATCGCTCAATTACTGGCGGACGGCCAACAACTGCCGGTAGATTTTCGCGGCAAGTTTATATATTACGTCGGCCCGGTAGACCCCATCGAGGGTGAGGCGGTCGGGCCGGCCGGCCCCACCACAGCCACCCGCATGGATAAATTCACCGACATGATGCTTGATGAGACCGGTATTTACGGAATGATCGGCAAGGCGGAGCGTGGTGCAGACACGATTAAATCCATCAAGGCACACAAATCCGTGTACCTGATCGCGGTAGGCGGTGCAGCTTACCTGGTCTCCAAAGCCATTAAAAAAGCCCGGGTATTAGCCTTTGAAGATTTGGGCATGGAGGCCATCTACGAATTTACCGTAAAAGACATGCCCGTCACCGTCGCGGTGGATTCCTCAGGTGAGTCCGTACACACCACCGGCCCGGAACAATGGAAGGGTAAATCAGTGCGTATCAATCTTAGCTAACAAAATCCATTTAGAACGTGCCCGACACTATCAATCTCGCGCACCCGCGCCACTGGTTAAGCTGGTTCGGAATGGGGGTCTTGCGGGTTTTGGGCTGGCTGCCCTTTCCGCTCATTTATGGGCTGAGCGCTATTCTGGGAGAGATATTTTATCGAATCATTCCCTCGCGTGCACACATCACCCTGGTCAATCTGAAGCTGTGCTTCCCGGACATGCCAGAAAAACAATGCAAGCGTATGGCGCGCCGGCATTTTCGCCTGCTCATCTGCAGTCTGTTGTCAATTGGTATATTTTGGTGGTCAAAAAAATCACGCCTGCAACGCCTCGTCAAAATTAAGGGTATTGAACATCTGGAGCGCGCAGAAAAAAAAGGCCATGGGGTTATTTTACTCGCACCACACTTTGTCTCCCTGGATGCAGGTGGCATACGTATGTCGATGGATCGCAAAATGTCCAGTATGTATCAAACGAATCCAAATCCAGTTTTTGACCACTTGATTTTGCAGGCACGCAGCCGCTTTGATGGTATTCTAATTGATCGCAAAGCTCCGCTAACGCGCCTCATCCGATCCATTCGTTCCGGTAAGCCCTTTTATTATTTACCCGACCAGAATGCCGGCGCCAAACACGGCTTGTTCGTACCTTTCTTCGGGATTCAGGCTTCGACCTTCCCCGCACTGGGAAAATTGACCCAGTCAGGCAAAGCCGTGGTGATCCCCTGTAGCAATCGTATCATCCCCTGGCGGGGCATTGAGACCGTTCTGAGCGCGCCACTGGAGAATTTTCCAGGCGGGGATGCCTATGAAGATACGCAACGCATGAACCAGGAAGTCGAACATCTGGTTCGAGACCTTGGAGCTGATTATCTTTGGTCACATAAGCGCTTTAAACGTCGCCCGGAAGGCGAGGCAGATTTGTACAGGCAATAAGCAATTTCCTGTTACTGACGTAAATCCCTTACCGCATCCAGCAAATCTTCATCGTCCCATTCCCGGGAACCGATCATCCGGTAGACCATTTTTCCATCCGGGTCTAATATGTAGGTTGTCGGTAGGCCCTGGATTGGCCAACTGCCGGTCACCTGCCCATCCAGATCAAGCAATAAAGGAAAGCTGACATCAATATCTGCGGTAAAGCTGAATACCTGTTCAAAATCCTCACCAACATTAATACCGATCATCGCAATGCCTTCTGATTCAATTTTCTGCCAGGCACGCTCCATCGAAGGCATTTCCGCTCTGCATGGCGGACACCAGGTTGCCCAGAAATTCACTATCAGCGGCTTGCCTTTGTAGTCAGAGAGCTTGTGTATTTTTTCATCCAGATCTATCAGGCTAAACTCTTCTGCGGGAAAAGGCGGGTTAAATTCACGACTGAGTTGCGCCGCAGAAACCTCACCGAGAATACCGAGGCAGAATAGCAGGGAAATAAGGGTCTGGATAATTTTCATGTTTATTGAGGTCTCTTGCCAATTATTATGTTTTAGTCCGGGCAGGATAGCCCCCGCACTAATTGTTCTTCAGGTTCACCGTCAGTCGTCCACTTAAGCAGTAAATCGAAGGTTTTAGCTGTCTGCTTTCCAAATAGTATCATCCCCCATCCATAATCGCCGGTCAATTTAAAATATTGCAGCGTCGGAAATGTAGCCCACTTGAAGGCCAGTATTGAAGCCACGCTGGCACCCGATGTTGTCCATTCCTGGATCCATTTCTCTTTAGAACGTAATGCCACCCCGCCTGGTTTACCGTTAAGGCGCCAATCTGACAGATCTACTTCAAGCTGCGTATCCCTGTTCGGTGTTGAGACATTCTCAATAACGGTCTGATAAACGCAGGAATCAGCAATACGCTCTGTCAATATCTCGGAAAAGCCGCGACCGAGGTAAAATGCACGTACCTGATCTTTTTGCAGGGGATTTAGCTCAATTTTAATATTTTCATCCTGCACCCGCCATCCCTGCAAACCCGACGCCGTCTGATCATGGCGGCCAATGGTTGCGGCAGAGGCTGCACCACATAACAGCAGCATAATAAACAATACGACACCAGGGCAAGCAGAACTCAGTGATTTACTCATGCCCAAAGTCTGGGCAATCCGCTTCTAAAGATCAACCATTATCCTTAAAAGGCAGTGCTGATTAAGGAACTTTTTGTACAATATGGCTTCTTAGAAGGTGGATTTATACCAACTCGATGATAATGAAACAATTGCTGTATGCTGCCACCCTGACCGCACTAATTGGCCTGACACAATTCGCTGGCGCCATCAGCGTTCCGATGCAACTGGATAAACAGCATTGGCACGCCCTGGAGTACCACAATATTCGTGCAAACCGGGTCAACCAGGTTGAGCAGGGCCTACGAATCCAGGTAGACAGATCAGCGAGCCCATTAATATATGTCTTCGATCAACCTCAGACCATACATGAAATATCAGTAACGGGGGCGATGGGCCGACTGCCCGTTATCCCGCAAGGACTTAAACAGGGTGAGAAAGGGGCTGATGATTTTCCTTTTCGCCTGGGGCTGGTACTGGAAGGTGACAAAACGCTCAATTTTGCACAAAAGCTGATTGCAACTCAGTGGGTTAAAATACTGTTTGATCTGGCACCGGATGATACCGGCATAGATCGTATTATGTTTTTAAACCTGGCAAACCCGGGGATCGCGCAGCGTGACAAGGTGCAACATGAACAATTCGGAGGACAGAGTCTGTATACAGAAACCATTGTTGAGCAAGTTGCCGCGGGCGAAAATTTTGACTTCAGATACACCCTGCCCATGCCTGAGAAGGTATTAGCGCTCTGGATCAGTTCAGATGGAGACGATACTGGTTCAAGTTATGTGCTGACCGTAAACTCAATTTCCTACAATTGAACAATGCCTGAGAAAACGCTGCTGTATTACAGCCATGATCCGATGTGCAGTTTCTGCTGGGCATTCAGGCCAGTGTGGGCCCGGGTCAGGTCAAGCCTGGCCAAAAGCAAACCCGAGCTAACTATTATTAATGTAATGGGCGGGCTGGCCCCGGATTCCGATGAACCGATGCCGGAAGAGGTTCGGAGCAAAGTACGCGCCGCCTGGCAGTATATAGAACAGAACATCCCGGGCATCCAGTTTAATTACGACTTCTGGAGCCAACAAAAGCCACGCCGATCAACCTATCCGGCCTGTCGCGCGGTGATCGCCACAAAAATACTCGACGCCCGGCTTAACTATGAACTTGAAGAACAAATGATTCTGGCGATCCAACAGGCCTATTATTTGAATGCTCAGAATCCATCCAATGCGGGTACGCTGATATCCTGCGCAGAATCAATCGGACTGGATAAAATAGCATTTACGAAAACCTTGCATAGCACAGAATGCCACCAGGCCTTCGAACAGGATAGAGCTCTGTCGCAAAGCCTGGGTATCAGCAGTTTTCCAGGCCTGGTAATCGCCCGGGGTAACAGCCGTTTCAATATTCCTGTGGATTACAATAATGCATCAAGGGTTCTGGACAGGCTGTTCGAAGCAATTTCTTTGCTCTAATTTCTTGAAACTATCCATCATTCAGGCAAAATAAATACGCCTTTTTTCACCCCTTTCCAGAGTAATCCCCCAACATTATCGTTTTAACACATTGTTATAGCTTGTTTTATTGGTATATAAGAGTTTTATTATTTTCTTAAATAACTTCTTGACTATTTAAGTATTTGCTTATAGAGTACTCCCATGTTGTTGGAAGGCGTATCTCAACAGCTTTTATTAACAACCCTTTTAACTTTATAGAGATATTAATCATGAAAATCAAAACTATGGTAGTAATGGCCGCTTTGGTCTCCGCAACATCCACTGCACAAGCAGATTGGGATATGCCTTTCTTTGGCGACAACAACGATAACTGGAATAACGACGATTGGGATATGCCTTTCTTCGGTAACAACAACAGCGATGACTGGGATATGCCTTTCTTCGGTGATAACGATAACGATTTCTTCGGCAACGGTAATGGCCGTGGTCGTGGTAAAGGTTCTTTCGGTTTTAACATGAACATGGACGCAAGCGCTGACGCTGATCTGGATACAGACTGGAATGGCGATGGCATCATCGATGACGACGAGTACGCATACAACCGTAGCCGTGCTAACGGTCGTGGTCGTGGCAATGGTTCAGGTTCTTTCGGTTTCAACATGAATATGGACGTTGACGCTGATTCAGAATTCGACGGTGACTATCGTTCAGAATATTCAGACTACGATCGTTACTCACGTCGTTACTCTGCACCTAAAACAGCTACTTTCTCTACTGCGCCTAAGGCCCAGGCAGAAGGTACTGAAGTAGAAGCTGCGGTTGAAGCTCCTGCTACTGACGTAAAAGTCGCTCATAACGACGATGAAGCTGCACGTTACTACTACAACCGTGGTTATAACCGTGGATACAACCGTGGAAACGGAAGTGGCCGTGGTCGTGGTAACGGTTCCGGTTCTTTCGGTTTCAACATGAACGCTGACGTTGATTCAGAATTCGACGGTGATTACGACACAGACTGGAACAACGACGGATACATCGACGACCGTGAGCGTGCCTACAGCCGTAGCCGTGGAAATGGCCGTGGTCGTGGTAACGGTTCCGGTTCTTTCGGTTTCAACATGAACGCTGATGCAGACGTTGACGGTGATTTCGAAGGCGACAATGACTGGGACAACAACTGGGATCGTCGTGATTCATACAATGCACGTCGTAACGCTGCACGTCACCAGCAGATGATGCAACAACGCGCTCCTAAAGCTACTGCACCCGCTGCTGAAGCCGCTGAAAACTGCGTACCTGCTGCAAAAGCTGAGTAAGTTTCTTAGCCACAGCGAACCGATAAGAAGCGCCCGATTTATCGGGCGCTTTTTTTGTCCTCAGAAAATACACAATTCACTTCCTTTCGGCTTGCCTTTTAACCCGTAGACGTTAGACTCTCTGTTTTTGCCGCCACTCCAGCCATGCACTTCTCCCGTTTTGCCACGCAACTTAGTAACGACGCCGGTATTATCAGTCTCATGGAAGATCTGGGCTCTGCACTCTGCACCGACCGGAAAATGTATATGCTCGGCGGAGGAAATCCCAGCCATATCCCCGAAATAGAAGCGTATTTCAGAGCACAAATGCTTGAGATTGCCAGCGATTCAAAACGCTTTGGCACCATGGTTGGAGATTATGACGGACCTCAGGGAAACGAAGGTTTCATTCGAATACTGGCCGATTTCTTCAGCGAATTGTACGGCTGGCCGATCTCTGCAGAAAATATTGCCATCACCAACGGCAGCCAGTCGAGCTTTGGCCTTTTGTTCAATACGCTGGCAGGTGAAAACCCTCAAGGCAATTTCAAACAGGTAATGTTGCCGCTCACCCCGGAATACATCGGCTACGCGGATGTCGGGCTTGGCCAACAAGCTCTGTTCACCGCAAGAAAACCCATCATCGAATATATCGATGATACTTTTTTTAAATATCGCGTCGACTTCAAGCAGATAGACATTGACGATCATATCGGCGCCGTCTGTGTTTCACGCCCGACCAACCCGACCGGCAACGTCATTACAGACGAAGAACTCAAACACCTGTCAGAGTTAAGCAGAGTAAACAATACCCCATTCATTATTGATAGCGCGTATGGCGTCCCCTTCCCGGATATGGTGTTCTGCAATGCCTCACCGCTGTGGGACGAGCATCATGTATTGTGTTTTAGCCTGTCCAAACTCGGCCTGCCGGGCGTACGCACAGGAATAGTTGTTGCGGATGCAGCGATTATCGAGCGTATTCGAAATGCTAACGCGATTTTTA
>JAAELZ010000328.1 GCA_024226105.1 Pseudomonadota bacterium
GCTTACATCGGTCCCGAAATCCCGCTGGAAAATATCGTAGTTAAACCACGCCATTCGCTGGTGGTGCAAAGTCGTGAGGCTTCCGAATCAAAAACAACTGTTAACGGTGATGGTTTTGGCCTGGCCTGGTATCAGGCACACCCTGATCCCGGTTTGTACCGTGAGGTATTGCCGGCCTGGTCTGACAGTAATTTGTCCAGCCTGTGCCGTTTGCTTCAGTCCCGCCTGTTCCTGGCGCACGTAAGGGCATCAACCATGAGTGAATCGGTGCGTACCAACTGCCACCCCTTTGTGTTTAAGCAGTGGTCGTTTATGCACAACGGTCAGATTGGGCATTTCGAGCGTCTAAAGCGTGCCATCGAAGGTTCTTTGAGCGATGAACTTTATCAGGCGCGCACGGGTACGACTGACTCGGAGATGTTCTTTTTGCTGTTGTTGAATGCGGGGCTGGAACAGGATCCGCATGCAGCGATTCGAATCGTGATCAATGATTTGATCGAGGCTTCAAGAGCGCAAAACCTGGAGCCTTTTCTAAGGTTAAGCTGCGTTTTCTCTGATGGAAATACCTTGTTTGGTTTTCGCTACGCAACGGACCAGTTCAGCCCGACGCTGTATCTCTCGCGCACGTTGGATAACGGTGGCACCTGCCTTGCGTCAGAGCCGCTTGAAGGCGATATTCACAACTGGGAAGCGGTCAAGTGCGGTACCTTTGTCAGGATTTCGCCCGATAAAACCGAACACACGGCGCTGGATGTATCCGGGTGTTGCGCTTCGGGCATCAGCTGCGTGGCTTGATTCATTCTTTGGTGGGTAGGGAGTCGTACTTAATTAGTCAGGTAAATTTTAAAAAGTACTTTAGCTAAAACGGCCAGAAAACCATAATAAGTGGAATAGATACGCAAAGAATCAGGATTTCCAGTGGCAGGCCCATGCGCCAGTAATCGCCGAACTTGTATCCGCCCGGGCCCATGATGATGGTGTTGTTTTTATGCCCGATGGGGGACAAAAAGGCGCAGGAGGCGGCAATCGCAACCCCCATTAGCAGTGAATCCGGGTTTACCTCCAGTTGATGCGCAATATCAACCGCTACCGGCGCGGCGACCAGAACCGTTGCGACGTTGTTTAGCATATCCGACAGGGTCATGGTGACGACCATGAGCAAGGCCAAAATAGCCACGACCGGCCACCCTTCGGTAAAACCGACGATGCCCTGTGCGATAAGTGCGGTACCACCCGAGGCTTCCAGTGCCGCGCCCAGTGGAATCAATGAGGCGATCAAAACAATTACTGACCACTGTACGGAATCATACATTTGAGCGGGGCTGATAACTTTCAAAAAGGCATACAGCACTACGCACATCGACAAGGCGATGGGCAGATATACCAGTCCCAGGCTTGATGCGGCGATGGCAATGGCGAAAAGCGAAATGGCCAGCCCGGCTTTGTCGCGCTGAGTAACCTGCAAACCGCGCTTGGCCAGGGGTAGCGAACCCAGCCAGTGAATGATGTCATCCAGTTGCTCTTCTTCGCCCATTAATAACAGTACATCGCCGGGTTGAATGGCCACTTTACGCACCCGGTTGCGAAAGGTTTTACCCTGACGGGATATGCCCAGAAGCATAATGCCGTGCCGGTAGAGCAGGCGGATATCTTCAGCAGAGCGGCCGACAATTCGCGCTTCTGCCGGTACGGTGGCCTCACTGATGCTCAGAGTTCCTGCCAGCGGCCCCTTGTGTTTTGCCGACCTTGAATAAGATAGTTTTATTTCCCCTGAAAAACTCTCAAGCGCTTTGGGGCTGGCCTTGATGACCAGCATATCGCCTTTACGAATTTTCTCGCGTAACGCCTTTCCCGGAAGTCTGGCACCTTTTCGAACCAGCCCGAGGATCAGGGTATCATGCTCTTCGGCGGTTTTTTCAAGCGAGCGAATGGTCTCACCTATCGCGGGGCTGTCTTCGTCAAAGCCGATCTCAACGATGTAGTCGTCAAGATTGCGCAGATCATCCGATATATTGGTTTTCCGCTGTGAAGCGGGTACCAGACGCCAACCGATCAAAGCGACAAAAGTCAAACCAGCCAGCGCCGTTCCCAGGCCCACCCAGGCGAAATCAAACATGGAGTAGGGCTCGCCCAGCGCGGTCTCGCGAAATTGGGAGATCACGATATTGGGCGGGGTGCCGATCAACGTGACCATGCCACCCAGGATGGTAGCGAAAGATAAGGGCATCAAAGTTTGTGCCGGGTTGCGTTTGGCGCGTGAGGCAGTCTGAATATCAACCGGCATGAGCAGCGCCAGCGTCGCCACATTGTTCATGAATGCGGACAGCACGGCCCCAAGCGCACCGATGGAGGCGATATGGGCAACGATTGAGCGGCTTGAATCGATAAATTTCTCCGACAGCAGTTCAATCGCGCCGGATTGTGACAGGGCGCGGGATATCATCAGGACCAGGGCAATGATAATGACGGCTGGATGTCCGAACCCGGAGAAGGCCTGCTCTTTGGGAATGACACCCAGCACCAGGCCGAGTGATAAAGCACCAAAGGCCACCAGGTCGTAGCGCCATCTCCCCCAGATCAATAATCCGAGAACGCTGCCCATGAGCAGGAAAAGGGTGATTTGTTCGTAGGTCATGAATTTGGTATCACAAGTGTTATCGGTGTGGCGTAGGGTGGATAAGTGAAACGCATCCACCATGATTGTGATTTTGGTGGATGTGCCTGCGGCTTGTCTACCCTGCAACGGGCTTTTGTCTGGGCCTCATTTGGTCTTCAATTTAACGTCGTCGTGCCGTAATAGTGCCACATCAGTACCGCAACCGCAGATTGATGTGGTGACCAGCGTAAAGCGATTTCCCGGGTTTGTTTCTCGGTAGGTTTTTCGGGCAGCGCCTCCAGCCTTTGCACTGCAATTTGCAGTGCCAGATCACCGGCGGGGAAGATATTCGGCCGTCCAAGGGCAAACATTACATAGATTTCGGCAGACCAGATGCCATAACCTTTGATTTCGGTAAGGGCCTTGATGGCGTCATCGGTGGGCATGTCCGCCAGAGCTTCGGGTGACAGAATGCCGCTCTCGATGCGCTCGGCGAGCCCTTTTGCGTAGCTTACTTTCTGCCAGGACAAGCCGCATTCACGCAATGCCTCCTCGGTCAGTATTAATACCGCCCGGGCCGTGACATTGTTGCCGCACAGGGTTTCCAGTCGCTCCCAGATGACAGCCGCCACCCTGGTTGAGAGTTGTTGTGATACGATGATGCGCAACATGGTTTCAAAACCGTGCACGCGTGCGCGCGGCTCGGGGTAACCCAGATCCTCTATTACGCTTTTAATTTTTGGGTCGAGTGCTGCTGCGGCATTCAGTTGGGCGTTTAATGCCTGTTGGTTTTGTTGCATGATTAATTGTATAAGTGGTTGCTAAAGCGATAGACTCGCCGCATAACAAAGCCAAATAGTATCATGTGATGGAAAATGTTGATTTAATCATTTATGCACGCTGGGTGATCCCGGTCCGCCCAAAACAACAGGTGTTGGAAAACAGAGGGGTGGTGGTAAACCAGGGTAAACTTGTCGCCATCCTTTCGCGTCAGGAGTGCGAATCCCGCTTTGCTTCGGAGCAGGTAGTTGAGCGCCCGCATGGGGTATTGATTCCCGGCTTAATCAATGCACATACACACGCCTCAATGACACTGTTGCGCGGGTTTGCAGATGATTTACCCCTGATGAAATGGTTGAGTGAATATATCTGGCCGGCCGAGGCAAAGTGGGTAGACGAGCACTTTGTCGAATTTGGCGCAGAACTGGCGATACTGGAGATGATTAAAGGGGGCACCACCTGCTTTAATGATATGTACTTTTTCCCTGATGTGGTGGCGAAAGTTGCGAAAAATACCGGTATTCGTGCTTCGGTGGGCATGATTGTTATTGATTTTCCGACCGTTTGGGCGCAAAACGCGGATGAGTACCTGGATAAAGGTATGGCGGTGCACGATGTTTTCCGACATGAATCCCGTATTAAAACCACCTTTGCGCCGCACGCACCTTACACCGTTTCGGATGCGCCGCTGGAACGTATACGTATGTTTGCCGACGAACTGGACGTGCAGATTCATATGCACGTGCACGAAACCGAACACGAGGTTGAAGAGTCTGTTGCGCAATACGGTGTGCGACCCCTGGAACGTCTTGATCGACTGGGCTTGCTTACTCCGCGTTTGCAGGCGGTTCATCTGACTCAGCTATTACCCGGAGAAATTGAAACCCTGGCAGGGCGGGGCGTACACGCGGTTCATTGTCCTCAGTCAAATATGAAACTGGCCAGCGGGGTCAGCCCGGTAAGCGCCATGCGCGATGCGGGTATTAATATTGCCGTGGGCACCGACGGGGCATCAAGCAATAATGACCTCGATATGTTTGCTGAAATGCAAAGTGCGGCGATGATGGCCAAGCACCAGACCTTGAGCGCTGAAGCATTGCCCGCTTTTGATGCTCTCGAGGCAGCGACACTGAGCGGCGCGTGTGCACTGGGCATTGATTCTATTACCGGCACAATCGAGCCGGGCAAGGCTGCTGATCTGGTTTGTGTTGATTTGAAACACGCGGCATCCTGGCCGGTATACCACCCGGTTGCACAGTTGGCCTACGCGGTGTCGCGCGATCAGGTAAGCGACGTCTGGGTGGAAGGGGAGTGTCTGTTGCAAGAAGGCAATCCCTGCCGTATGAACGAAGATTATATTCTCGATGCGGCGCAGGAGATCGCCAACCGAATAGCCGCCGATGAATAGCGCATTACGGTTATAATTCGGGCATAAAACAACAGGTAAAACCCATGAGCGCCGCCACCCAAAATGTCGACCCTGCAGAAATTGAAAAATTTAGCGAACTGGCTTCACGCTGGTGGGATCCCGACAGTGAATTCCGCCCCCTGCACCAGATCAACCCCTTACGCCTTGCCTATATAGAACAGCAGGGTAAAGTGGCGGGGCAGAAGGTGATTGATGTGGGTTGTGGCGGAGGCATCCTGGCCGAAGCGATGGCTATTAAGGGGGCTGATGTTACCGGGATCGATCTTGGCGAGAAGGCGCTGACAGTTGCGAAATTGCACGCCCTGGATTCAGAGCAGAAAATTGACTACCAGCTGATTTCCGCTGAAGAGATGGCCGCAGCACACGCAGGAGAATACGATGTGGTGACCTGTCTTGAAATGCTGGAGCATGTGCCCGACCCGGCGAGCATCGTCTCGGCCTGCACAAAAATGGTTAAACCCGGAGGCCGGGTGTATTTCTCAACGCTGAACCGTAACCCTAAAGCTTTTGCGATGGCGGTTGTGGGTGCAGAGTATGTATTGAAACTTCTGCCAAGAGGTACGCATCAATACGAGAAATTCATCAAACCCAGCGAGTTGAATGCCTGGGCGGAGCGCGCCGGTCTGAAAATGCATGAATTGATTGGCCTGCACTATAACCCGGTATTTAAAAGCTACAAACTGGCGCCCGGAATTGACGTAAATTACCTGGCATATTGTACACGCCTGGAATAAACGTTAAGTTAGAACAGCCGTTAACCAGCTTCGCCTCCTTATTCTTGCCGTATGTTGCTGAAGTATATTGAATCGGAGCTGGGACTTCAGTCCCGGCAAAGGCAATGCTGAAGCCCCGCCTCTTGAGAATAATCTAAGACGTTGGCAATACGTTAATAATCAAACTAATATATGACAAAAGCCCAATCCATACTCTTTGATCTCGATGGCACGTTGCTGGATACGGCGCCCGACCTGGTGGCCGCGTTAAATGGCGTACTCAAAGCGCACGGCCAGCCTGAGCAATCAGTCGAGGTTGCGAGGCCTTATGTTTCACGCGGCGCGCGCGGCCTGTTGCAGTGCGGCTTTGGTTTGAGTGAAGAGGCACCGGAATACACCGGCTATGTTGAGGAATTCCTGGGCTTCTACCGTGATGCACTGTGTGA
>JAAELZ010000329.1 GCA_024226105.1 Pseudomonadota bacterium
ACAATGGTGAACCACCCTATGATTTGTGGTCTGTCGATATAAGACGTTTTGGTCGACCGCATTTTGACACTGACTGGGTGCGTACCCGTACCATGGAAGCTTACGGCAAACATTACACCATGGCCTGGCCGCATGAAGAACATGACAGCGCTCGCCCCTGCCGAAAATCACCGCTTTACGACCTGCTTTCAGGCCAGGGCGCTTGTTTCGGTGAGAAACTCGGCTGGGAAAGGCCCAACTGGTATGCGGATTTGGGCGCTGGAGAAGTAGCCAGAGACGAATATAGTTTTGGTCACCAGAACTGGTTTCAGGCAGTGGCGCGCGAGCACAAGGCGGTGCGCGAGAAAGCCGTTTTGTTTGACCAGACTTCATTTGCCAAATTTTCCCTGAAAGGGCCCGACTCTCTGGCGGCTCTTGACTGGATTGCCGCCAATGATGTGTCAAAGCCGGTTGGTTCACTCATCTATACCCAGATGCTCGACGATAACGGCGGTATCCAGTGCGATCTGACCATTGCCAGAATTGCAGAACAAGAATTTTATATCGTCACCGGTACCGGTTTTGCCACCCATGATTTTGACTGGATAGAAAAAAATATTCCGGCAGGCATGAACGCCCAGCTGTTCGATATCACTTCATCCAACGCGGTCTTATCCCTGATGGGTCCCAATGCGCGCGAGATACTGCAACAGGTAACGCGCGATGATGTTTCCAGTGACGGATTTGGTTTCGGCACGGCAAAAACCATCGGAATTGATGGCTGCCCGGTACTTGCGCTACGCATTACCTATGTCGGCGAACTGGGCTGGGAGCTGCATTTGCCAGTCGAATATGCCACCAGCGTCTATGCGGCCTTGATGGGCGCGGGCAAAAATCTTGGCCTGATCAATGCCGGTTACCGAACCATTGAATCCTGCCGCCTGGAAAAAGGTTATCGTGCCTGGGGTTCTGATATTGGACCTGATCACACGCCGGTGGAATCAGGCCTGGGCTGGGCGGTAAAAATGAAAACAAATATCCCGTTCAGGGGCCGTGAGGCAATTGCCGGACAACAACGTGATGGCGTTGGCAAAATGCTTGCTTGTTTTACCGTCGATGATCCCGAAGTTGTCCTGCAGGGCCGCGAAACCATCTACCGTAATGGCGAACGCGTGGGATGGCTGACTTCGGGCGGATATGGGCACACACTCAAACAATCCATCGGTTACGGTTATATCCGCAACCCCGATGGCGTCGATCAGGACTATGTTTGTGCTGGTACTTATCAATTGGAGGTCGCCACGCTCAGGATCCCCTGCCAGGTTCACCTGAAACCGCTTTATGATCCGAGGATGCTCAAGGTCAGGGCTTAGAGTGTCACCTGAAAGTTCTGATGGTTTTGAATGGGCACTCTTTTATCAATCTTGCTGAAAAAATCGATCTTGAATCCACCTTGTTGAGTGGAGTGATGAAGGGACTACAGGCAATACTGGCGTCTCCGGTTTGACAATTTAGCCTTGAGGATCATGTATCAAATAACGCCTGGCGTTTTTTTGCCATTGATTCTCTTTTTTTATCCTCGTGACCAATCCGGAAGGATTTCTCAACAAAATCGACATGGGTGCGGGCTGCCTGTTTTGCCTTTTCAGCGTCACCTTCCATGATTGCATTGCCGATATCCCAGTGTTGCTGCAACAACCGCTCACCGGTTCCATCGATTGTACGCAGATAATCACGATTGTAAAAAATGCCGCGTTTGGTCAATTCATAGATTGAAGCCATGGTATGGATAAGCGTTGAGTTGTGGCTTGCATCCACTATCGCAGAATGAAATCCGATATCGTATTTCTGAGCAGCTTTCCCATCTTCGTTTTCGTGCGCTTCCTGCAACTTGTTCAGAATGTCGGAAATGATGGCCTTGTCGACATTCGTTGCACGCTCCGCGGCAAGGCCAGATGCAAAACCTTCCAGTTCGCGGCGATATTCGAGATAGTCGTAGAACGCCGTTTGATGTCGTGCATAAAGATCGATCATAGCTGGCGACAAAGCAGCGCCAGTGAGGGCAGCCACATAGGAACCCTCGCCATGGCGAACACGCAACAGATTCTGTTCTTCCAGCTGCTTGAGCGCTTCGCGTACCTTTTGCCTTGAAACGTCCAGCGTCTCAGCAAGTTCGCGCTCGGGAGGCATCCTTGTGCCCTCCTTCAAAACGCCGGCGACAATTAGATCCTCAATCTGGTGGACGACTGCGTCAACGACAGATTCGTGGTCTATTTTCTGAAAAATTTGCTTTCCTGATGGCATTCACAAATCCGATCAGTGGAGTTGAATTGCTGCAAATAGCGTACATGTATCACCCAGAATATTCAATGGACATTAATCAAATTTTTTTGGAATTGATTTTGTATCTCTATTATCTGTTTGTTTTAACAGAGTTAATTTTCATTTTGTTGAATGTACTGCGCGTAAAATGCCAAATAAATGCGCCATAATCAGATCCCGGCTCCTGCATTTATGACATCACCCGTGTTGACAAAGTAATTGGTATGCTTTATAGACCACCAAGTGGTATATAAAATAAACCACTTGAGCACACATTCACAACATGCTTTCTCGACACTCGGGTCAGCAGTCTACATCCCTGGAGGACTAAATATGAAAATGTCTTTGAAAAAAATTGCAGGTGCCGCACTGCTGAGTACAGCACTTGCGGCGGGAGCCGCTGGTTCCGCAGTCGCGGAAAACAAAATCCTGCTCAAGGTGCCGGTCTGGTTCCCAACAAGTTTACCGGCACTTGGCACATCCCCTGCCTGGGTAGCCAAGAAGATCAATGCGTTGGGCGGGAACCTGAAGTTGAAAATATATGAACCTAAAAAGCTGGTTCCCCCGAAAGAAATGCTTGAAGCTGTTTCCAAGGGACAGGTAAATGCCGGGTATACAACGCCAGGGTACAATACAGGAAAACTGGGCGACAAGGGTGCTATCTTCTCTGCTGTACCCTTTGGTCCTGATGCACCAGAGTTTCTGGCCTGGGTCTATTATGGAAATGGGCGAGCGCTCTGGCAGAAGACCTACGATGATGCAGGTTTTAATGTTCAATCAATTCCGTGCGGCATTATCGCGCCCGAAACCTCTGGCTGGTTCAGCAAAGAAATCAATTCCCCTGCCGATTTGAAAGGCCTGCGCATGCGGTTCTTTGGCCTGGGTGCGCGTGTGATGGAAAAACTGGGAGTGTCTACATCTCAGCTTCCTGGTGGCGAGATTGTCCCCGCTTTGCAAAAAGGCGCCATCGACGCTACTGAATTTTCTATGCCCGCAATTGATAAGAGACTGGGCATCAATAAAATCTTGAAGTTCAACTACTATCCAGGCTGGCATCAACCCGCCACCTTGTTTGATCTGATTATCAACAAGGATACCTGGAACAATGAGATGAGCAAAGCTCAGCAGACTATTATTGAATTGGCTTGCCGAGCCGTTATGACGGACGGGCTGGCCATGGGTGAATCAATGCAGTTTGATACCATGAAGGAAAATGCAAAAGCCGGCACTCAAAATAAATACTGGTCTCCTGAAATGCTAGCTACGTTCTCAACAAAATGGGACGAAGTAGTTGCAGAGGCAATTGAAGTCGACCCCGGCTTTAAAGTGATATGGGATGACCTTCAGGAGTTCCGGTCTAACTACAAAATCTGGAACGAATGGGCCTATCTGCCGCGCCCGGGAACAGTGCGCAAGTAACTTCCTTCTGGTCTTCTATCAACCCCATGTGGCAGAGAGAAATTCCTGCCACATGGATTAAGACAAATTATTGAAAGCGGTTGTCATGTCTAAAGCTGTCAGTGCCGAAACTCACCACGTGCCAATAGCAACATTTCTCAATAGAATTGTGCAGCGTATCGTCGAGGCCGTTGCCTGGTTGAACGTATTGTTGGCCTTTCTCATCCTGACAACGGTAATATTACGCTACGGATTTCATCGA
The DNA here is from genome assembly GCA_024226105.1 of Pseudomonadota bacterium. Taxonomy (GTDB): domain Bacteria; phylum Pseudomonadota; class Gammaproteobacteria; order Arenicellales; family Poriferihabitantaceae; genus JAAELZ01. Next base: position 3,962 of record JAAELZ010000329.1, read on the forward strand.
AACGGGCTACTTCTTGAGTGGCCGTTGGTGCCGATGGAAGAGTTGATGTGGCACCTGTATTCTGTTCCCGTCATGTTTGGATTGGCCTATTCAATTACCAATGATTCTCATATCCGAATTGATATCCTTCGCCTGCATATGCCGAACCGGTTGAAGCACATATTTGAAATTCTCGGAATACTTCTGCTTTTGATGCCGTGTCTTTTGATCCTGCTCGATTTTAGTGTTGATTATACAGTGTACGCTTTCACTCATAATGAATCTTCTCAAAGCACGATGGGCTTGCCTCATCGCTGGATCGTCAAGTCAGTAATTCCGCTTTCAATGTTGCTGATGATGATTGCCGCAACTGCCCGCCTGATTGGTGAGGTCATGCTGCTACTGCATCACGGCAAAGAACTTGAGGACGAGACGCCTCCACGCATTCAAATGACGGCCAGGCTATTCAGACCGCTGTTAAAAGTCGATGACAACTCCCGTGATGAAGGTACAGACTGATGGAATTAGCTGCAGAAAATTATCTGGTCATTGCGATGTTCGTTTCGTTCATTGCATTGCTTTTCACTGGTTTTCCCGTTGCCTGGGTTTTGGCGGGCGTTGGAATATCCTTTGCCGGCGTTGCCTGGTTTACTGACGATTTAGGTCTAACCATGACCGGCCTTGACTACAATGTTCTCGGCCTGCTTGTCGGGCGCATCTTTGGCATCATGGACAATTGGGTGCTGATAGCACTGCCAATGTTTATTTTTATGGGATTGATGCTCGAGAAGTCCGGTGTTGCAGAAAGAATGATGCATTCGATGCAAAAATTATTTGGCAACGTCAGGGGTGGACTGGCAGTGACCGTTGCATTAATTGGAATCATTCTCGCCGCTTCTACCGGTATCATCGGTGCATCGGTAGTACTGCTGGGTCTCATGTCGGTGCCGGTCATGCTCAACCAAGATTATAACAAATCATTGGCTTTGGGTACCGTGGCTGCTTCAGGTTGTCTAGGCATTCTCATCCCCCCTTCTATCATGCTGGTGATCATGGGAGATCAGCTGGCGGTGCCCATACTTGATCTGTTCATGGGGGCGGTCTTTCCTGGCCTCATTCTGGGTGCTCTATATATTGCCTACATCCTGATTTTCTGTAAAATTTATCCGGAAAAAGCCCCGCTTTCCAAGGATCATGGTGAAGTTGACCTTAAGAGCGTATTGCGGGCACTGGTCGATATTCTGCCGCCCGCAGGCTTGATATTGCTTGTTCTCGGATCAATTTTCATGGGGGTTGCGACGGTTACGGAGGCCTCTGGTATTGGCGCTCTCGGCGCGACACTAATTGCGATTATTTTCAGACGTTTTAGCGGGAAGGTGTTAAAGCAAGTTGTGATCAACACCATGAACACCGCAGGTTATATTTTTGCGATCTTTGTCGGTGCGACCATATTTGCCCTGGTCTTGCGAGAGTGTGGTGGGGACGAGTTGATCGAGAGGTCTCTGACTGGTTTAGGCTTCGGTCCCAATGGTTTGATTATCTTCGTTTTGATTGTAGTATTCTTTCTGGGTTTTTTCCTTGATTGGATTGAAATCAGCCTGATCATACTGCCGTTGCTGGCTCCCGTAATTACCGCTCTCGATCTGCAGATTAACGGTTTCGGTGTTGTCGAATATCCCAACCTCACATGGTTTGCCCTGCTGGTCGCAGTAACTCTACAGACATCGTTCCTGACGCCACCGGTTGGCTTCGCTCTTTTCTATCTTAAAGGGGTCTGCCCTCCAAATGTGTCATTGATTGATATTTATCGTGGGGTAATTCCTTTCATTGTCCTTCAATTGATCGCCCTGGTCCTGGTATTTGTTTTCCCGGAACTGGTTACCTGGTTGCCTGCGATTGCCTATGGAAACAATTAAACAAAAAGGCACAGCTGGAAGGGTGAAAGTACCAGTCCGCCTTGGCTACGTGGCTACCGGCTGTTACCTGTCAGTATTTTGTCTGGTTTCAACCAGATTCAAGGAGCTAATTCAAAATGTTTCAAGTTCGTATTCATGGACGAGGCGGCCAGGGCGTTGTGTCCGCAGCAGAGATGCTGTCGGTAGCCGCCTTCGAGGACGGAAAACACTCACAAGCGGTTCCAAGCTTTGGGTCAGAGCGCATGGGCGCGCCAGTGGTGGCATATGTACGCATCGACGATAAAGACATCGAATTACGTGAGCCTGTTCTCGAACCTGATCTGCTGATTGTCCAGGATCCGACATTGTTTTCCGCAATCGATGTTTTTGCCGGTCTGAAGGAGGATGGTTTTCTTATCGTCAACACATCCAGGACCATGAAAGAACTTGGCTTGGACGAACAGGCCATGAAACTACCCGCCGATCGTATCATGACAGTTCCCGCCACAGAATTGGCCTTGCGATATCTCGGCAGACCGACACCCAACACGGTACTGCTCGGCGCTCTGACCGCCATTAATGACAACGTGAATCTCGCATCCGTGTTCAAGGCCATTGACCACAAATTCCCCGGCAAGGTTGGCGAGTTGAACAAAGCGGCAGCGCAAGCTGCCCACGACACAGTTAAAAGCAAAGGATAACGTGGCATGCTTAAGCAAATGGATGGATCCGACGCCGTTGCCGAAGCCGTGGGTCTTTGCCGACCTGAGGTGATCGCGTCATACCCTATCACGCCGCAAACCCACATCGTTGAAGCGCTTGGTTCAAGGGTAAAGAAGGGGCAATTGGGAAGCTGTCAGTTTCTCAATGTGGAATCAGAATTTGGTGCCATCAGCACGTGTATAGGGTCTTCTGCGGCCGGGGCGCGAACCTATACGGCAACCTCAAGTCAGGGGATGCTGTTCATGATGGAAGGGGTCTACAATGCCTCTGGTCTTGGTTTGCCAATCGTTATGACCGTTGGCAACCGGGCCATCGGTGCGCCGATCAACATCTGGAACGACTGGGGCGATTCCATGGCGGCGCGTGATGCCGGGTGGATTCAGTTGTTTGCCGAGACCAATCAGGAAGCGATCGACGTTCACATTCAGGCCTTCAAACTGGCAGAGGAATTGAGCGTTCCGGTTATGGTGTGCATGGATGGTTTCATCCTGACCCACGCTTATGCCCGTGTGGATATTCCTGATCAGGAACAGGTGGATGAGTTCCTGCCGCCATTTCAACCGCGCCAGTCGCTTGATCCATCTTCACCCATTTCAATTGGGGCAATGGTCGGACCGGAGGCTTTTACCGAAGTGCGCTTTTTGGCTCATCACAAACAGATTGAGGCGCTTGATCTGATCCCCCAGCAGGCTGCAGAGTTTGAAAAGATTTTCGGTCGCGATTCCGGCGGACTCGTTAAATCCCACCAATGCGAAGATGCAGAAACCGTGGTTGTCACCATGGGATCGGTGATTGGCACAATGAAGGATGTTCTGGGCGGAATGCGGGATGAAGGTCATTCCATCGGTGCGTTGACGATCCGCTCCTATCGCCCTTTCCCCAGTGAGGTTCTTCGCGAAAAGCTGAAGCACGCAAAACGTGTGATTGTATTTGAAAAGAGCCTCGCCGTTGGCATGGGCGGCATTCTTGCCATGAACCTGCGCATGGCTCTGCAGGACCTTCCGGTCAAGGTGCACTCTGTCATCGGCGGACTTGGTGGCCGTCCGATCACACGCGATAATCTGCGCCGCATGTTTGAAAAAGGAGCGCGCGATGAGCTTAACGAACCGCATCTGCATGATATCAACATGGATGTGGTCAACCGCGAATTGGAACGCGAAAGGGCTGAGCGCCGCTCTGGAGCAATAGCAGAAAACATTCTTCAGGACGTTGGCGTCGTTGCCGCGGCTAAAGGCATTTAAGGAGAAAAGAACAGTGGATCAGGTTCCTGAGACAAAACAAAAGGTCAAGTTTTACCAGACCGGTACCTTCACCGTTGGCAATCGGCTGCTGGATGACGAAGAGCGCAGTGTTCAGGCGACAATTGATCGTTCCAATTCGCTGGATTCCGGGCACCGCGCCTGCCAGGGTTGCGGCGAGGCACTGGGTGCGCGCTTTGCCATAGATGCGGTCATGCGGGCAACGAACAACCAGATGATCGCCGCAAACGCCACCGGATGCCTTGAGGTCTTTACCACTCCCTATCCTGAAACCGCATGGTCGGTTCCGTGGATTCATTCGCTGTTTGGCAATGCGGCTGCCGTCGGTTCGGGAATAGCAGCAGCAATGAAAGCCAAAGGGCGCGAGGACGTTAGGGTCATTGCACAGGGCGGCGATGGTGGTACCACGGATATCGGGTTTGGATGTCTTTCGGGGATGTTCGACCGCAATGATGACGTGCTTTATTTGTGCTACAACAACCAAGGTTACATGAATACGGGTGTTCAGCGCTCAAGCGCAACACCGGGTGCGGCACGCACCGCCACAACAATGCCGGTCGGTCCCGAGCCGGGCAATCCCTTTACCGTGGGTAAGAACGTACCATTGATCGCGATGGGTCATCAGATCCCCTATGTGGCCACCGCCTCGGTTTCCGACCTTCACGATCTGGAACACAAGGTTGCCAGGGCAATGAGCTTTCGCGGTGCAAGATATCTGGAGATATTTGTTCCTTGTCCGCTTGGTTGGGGCTCCAAAACCTGTGACACGATCAAACTGGCTCGTTTGGCCGTCGAGACTGGTATGTATCCGCTGTTTGAAGCCGAGAACGGCGAAATCACCGGCGCAACAAAGATCCGCCACCGCCAACCGGTCAACGATTACCTCAAACTGCAACGCCGGTTTGCCCATGTGTTCAAAAAGGACAATGAACATCAGCTTGAAACCCTTCAGGCAATAGCCGATCGCAATATCGCAAAATTCGGCTTGATAGACGCTGAAAGGTCCAAGATATGAAACAACAGCCTGTCACGCAGACAAAGCCCTTCGCCATCACGCTGGATGTCGGAACAAGTCTCCTTAACAAGACCGGTAGCTGGCGCACCGAACGCCCGGTCTATGTCGATCGTTTGCCGCCCTGCAATAACGCCTGTCCGGCTGGCGAAAATATCCAGTCCTGGCTTGGGTTTGCCGAAGAGGGTGACTACGAGGCGGCCTGGCGCGCGATCATGGACGACAACCCATTGCCCGCCGTCATGGGTCGGGTCTGCTATCACCCCTGTGAGGGTGCCTGCAACCGGGCAGAGCTTGACGACGCGGTCGGAATCAATTCTATCGAACGGTTTCTCGGCGATCAGGCCCTGAAACACGGCTGGACCGTTGAACCAGGGGCATCCACCGGTAAGAAAGTTCTTATCATCGGGGCGGGTCCCTGTGGCCTTTCGGCGGCCTACCACCTGGCCCGGTTCGGCCATGCCGTGGCCGTCCACGATGCGAATCCACAAGCCGGTGGCATGACACGTTATGGCATTCCGAAATATCGGCTGCCACGCGAAAAACTGCGCGCCGAAGTAGCCCGTATCGAAAACATGGGTGTGACCATCCGGCACGACAGCCGGATCGACGACGTTCTGGCGGAAAAAACAAATGGCAGCTTTGACGCGGTTTTCCTGGCCACCGGTGCCCAATTGCCAAGACGCGCAGACATCGATTCTGATGGGCAAATTCCCCTGGTTGAAGCGGTGACAGTCCTGCGAGACACCGAGTTGGATAACCCAACTGTGTTACGGGGCAATGTGGTGGTCTATGGCGGCGGCAATACCGCGGTTGACGTTGCCAGAACTGCAATCCGGCTGGGTGCGCTTTCAGCTACCCTGATCGTTATCGAGGCGCGTCAGGACATGCCGGCACATCGCTTTGAGATAGACGAGGCCGTCGAAGAAGGCGTGACGATTGTCAATTTGCGATCGATCCAGAAAATCAACGGCCCCACAGTGACGCTTGAAAAAATGGTGCGCGGTGAGGACCGCACACCCCAACCAACCGGTGAGCACGAAACTATTGAAGCTAGCATCGTAGTCGAAGCCATTGGGCAAAGCACTGATGTGGACGCCTTGAACGATATTGAAGGGCTCAAGGTCAAAAACGGGTCGGTTCAGGTGGATACCGCGATGCAGACCGGCGCTGACGGTGTCTTCGCTGGCGGTGACATGGTGCCATCGGCTCGCACCGTCACCACCGCGATCGGTCATGGCAAGAAAGCGGCCCGTAACATCGATTCATGGCTGCAGAACACCCCTTACCAACCAGCCGACAAGAATGAAATTGCGGATCCAGCGAAACTCAATACCTGGTACTACAGCGATGCGCCGCGTACGATTCGTCCGATGCTGGATGTGGTGCGCCGCATGAGCGGATTTGCTGAAGTTGTCGGGGATCTTGTCGAGGACAACGCCTTGTTCGAGGCTCGTCGCTGTATGTCTTGTGGCAACTGCTTTGAGTGTGACAATTGTTATGGCGTATGCCCTGATAACGCTGTTACGAAGCTGGGACCCGGCAAACGCTTCGCGTTTAAGTACGATTACTGCAAGGGCTGCGGCATCTGTGCTGCGGAATGTCCGTGTGGTGCGATCAGCATGGTGCCAGAGGAAATCTAGCAGAAAGGGATTGCAGAATTGTACGATAATAATCCACCCAAAGTGCGAACGCAAAAGCCAGTCGTTGGCCTGTTTGTCACCTGTCTAACCGATTTGTACCGGCCCAGCGTTGCGCTCGCGGCGGTCAAACTGCTGGAAGATACCGGAGCAACCGTAAAAGTACCTCGTGCCCAGACCTGTTGCGGCCAGCCAGCTCTCAACAACGGCGACCTGAAACATTCACGCCAAATCGCCAGCCAGGTTATTGATGCTTTTTCCGGTTTTGATTATGTCGTCGGACCATCCGGATCCTGCATGGGAACCATCAAGACCCACTATGTTGAGCAATTTAAGGACGATCCCGAATATCTGGAAAAGGCTGAGGACCTGGCGGCGCGCAGTTATGAACTTGTCAGCTTCCTGACCGACATTATGGGGGTGAAATCCGTAAACACGACGTTTGATGGAACTGTGACATATCATGATTCCTGTTCGGGTCTGCGCGAACTTGGGATTCATGAGCAACCGCGAAAAATTCTGGAAACAGTCAAGGGTCTGAGCCTGACAGAGATGCATGATTCCGATGTCTGTTGCGGATTTGGCGGAACTTTTTGCGTAAAATACCCGGAAATTTCCGGACGCATGGCATCGGCGAAATGTGCAAACATCCGCAATACCGGTGCCGATACTCTGCTGGCTGGCGATCTGGGTTGTCTGCTCAACATCGCCGGACGTCTCAGGCGCGAAGGCGATCAAACACGCGTCTTCCATATCGCTGAAGTGCTGGCGGGAATGGCGGATTGCCCGGGTATAGCGGAAGGACAGGAATAGTCATGCAGCCCCGTTCCCGCGACTTCAAGGCCCTTAGCGCGAAATCCATGAAAGATGAGAATCTTCAAGGCGCTCTGCGGCAACTGGAGACAGGCTTTGTCCGGGCACGGCGCGATAGCGCCAGCGCCTTGCCGGAGTTTGAAGCCCTGCGCGATCAGGCCCGAGACCGGCTGGATGACGTGCTGGCTAATCTGGACATCCACCTTCTGGCCTATGAGCAAAAAGTCAAATCCCAGGGCGGGCATGTCCATTGGGCACGGGACGGCAAAGAACTGTGTGAGATCGTCTCAAAGATTTGCCATGATGCCGAGGCAAAAAAGATTATTCGCGGAAAATCGATGATCGGCGAGGAAGCCGGTCTCAATGAAGCGCTTGAATCGGATGGTTTTGAAGTCATGGAAACCGATCTTGGTGAATATATTCTGCAACTGTCAAAAGAAGGGCCAAGCCATATTATCGCGCCGGCCATTCACAAGACCAAGGATGAAATTTCCGATCTGTTTCATGAAGCGCACAAGGCCCATGGATTGACCGAACGCCAGAGCGAAACATCGGCTCTGGTGGCCGAGGCGCGCCAGGTATTGCGCGAAGCGTTCCTGAATGCGGATGCTGGCATCACCGGCGCAAACTTTCTCATCGCCGAAACCGGCAGCAACATCATCGTTACGAATGAAGGCAACGGCGATCTGTCCTGCACACTGCCCCGCGTTCATATAGTGACTGCCGCCATCGACAAGGTGATCCCGACACTGGAGGACGCCAGTTTGTTGCTAAGGCTGCTGGCCAGAAGTGCTACCGGTCAGGAGATTACCGCCTACACAACCCTGAGTACTGGCCCAAAACATCCCGTTGATGCCGATGGGCCGGAAGAATACCATGTGGTATTGATCGATAACGGTCGATCTGAAATGCTGGGCAATGAATTTCGCGAAATGCTCAGATGCATTCGTTGCGGCGCCTGCATGAATCATTGTCCGGTTTACGGTAACATTGGCGGGCATGCCTATGGCTGGGTTTATCCAGGACCGATGGGTTCGGTGTTAACACCACTTATGGTCGGTCTCGATGAAGCCGGTAATCTGCCGAACGCTTGTACACTAAATGGTCGCTGCCAGGAAGTCTGCCCGGTACGCATCCCGCTTCCCAGGCTGTTGAAGGCACACCGAGTGCGTGAGTTTGAGAGTCGCCTGACATCTTCTCTGGTGCGCTACGGTCTTGCCGGATGGGCCTGGCTTGCAAAAAATCCTGTTATCTATCACCCGTTGATGAACGTCTCCATGCGGGTCATGGCGATATTGGGTCGACGAAGAGGTGCATTCAAATGGATGCCATTTGCCAGCGGCTGGACAGATGTGCGCGATCTTCCAGCCCCGCAAGGACCAACTTTCCAGTCAATCTGGCGGAAAAGAAAAAGGGGAGATTTGTGATGAGCGATGCCCGCATTGCGATCCTTGAACAGGTGGCCCGGGCGGTGGGGCGCAAAAATCCCGTTACCCAAATCAGCAAGAATCAAGGCAAACAGGTTGCGCCAAAGCCGCAACACACTCGCCCGAAGTGGCCGGAACCTGACGTCGAGCGGTTTGTCCAAAAATTGGAGAACGTCCAAGCTACGGTGGAAACCGTTACCTCTGATACTGAAATACCGGCGGCGGTTCAACGGTTCCTGGGTAATCATAACCTACCAGCCAAAATATCCATTTCACCAGATCCTCGGCTTGCGGGCCTAATATGGCCGGATCTTGTCAGGGTTACAAATTGGCAGCCAAGGCATGAGGCGGTCGTTGGCATCGCTCCAGCTGAAGCCGGCGTTGTCGAAACCGGTTCAGTCCTCCTGGTGTCCGGGCAAACCGGTCCGACAAGTCTCAATTTCTTGTCGGAAAACCATATTGCAATCATTCATCGTGAACAGCTGGTCGCTCATATGGAAGATGTCTGGGAATTACTGCGTTTGCGTCATGAGGATTTGCCACGCACCGTAAATTTCATCACCGGACCATCCAAAACTGCAGATATTGAGCAGACAATTGAGTACGGTGCCCATGGCCCGAAGCGCTTTCATGTAATTCTGGTCGATGGTAAAAAGAATTAAACAGACAAGAGAAAAGCAAATGACGGATGTTGTTATTGCAAGCGCCGCGCGTACGCCGGTCGGAGCATTTACCGGGGGCTTGTCGAGCATGTCCGCATCTCAATTGGACAGTATTGCAATTCAGGCTGCGCTTAAAAGAAGCGGCGTGGCGGAAATGGAGATTTCAGAGGTGATACTGGGTCAGGTCCTGACAGCGGGATGCGGTCAAAATCCGGCCCGCCAGGCTGCCATCGCCGCGGGAATTCCCAACGAAAGCACAGCGGTTACGATCAATCAGGTTTGCGGCTCCGGTATTCGTTCCGTCGCCATGGGTTATCAGGTCATCAAGGCTGGAGACAGCACGATCGTTGTTGCCGGCGGTCAGTAAAACATGAGCCTTTCGCCGCACTGCCAGCACCTGCGAAATGGAGTTAAAATGGGTGACTACCAGATGATCGACACCATCATTCAATTTTTAAAAGGAAGTTCATGTCAAAGATGGGCCTAACTCTGGCGGTGTCCGGTCGATCTGAAAATATTCAAGGCTAAGGCTTAAATCGCCTATTTTGTACACGGGATCATTTGGCTTTACTGCGTCATTGTAACGTTGCGGATCTCAACACGGCGATTGATTTCGTTTTCAGGATCGAATTCATCAAGCAGTTGGCGTTCACCCATTCCCCTGGATGATATCAGTGAACTATCAAGAGAAAAATTCAGCACCAGAAACCTGACAACAGCCGCTGCCCTGCGCTGCGACAAACCATCATTGTATTCATAAGAACCTGCAGCATCTGTATGGCCAATAACCTCGAAATACTGATTTTCGAGTTTTTCGTTGGTAAGGGCGCGACCGAGCGTGTGAAGTGTGAGGATTGCCTCATTTTCCAGATTGTCGGAGTCAAATTCGAAATTAACTTTCAAATCGATGGAAGGTATTTTTTCCTCACCCTCGGTTACTGACACGCCCCGCTGGTCGGTCAGGCTGCGAGTGGAGGAAAATTCATTTGAAGTCACTGGCGGTTTTGTCAACGCCTTGATGATATCCTGCTCGCTGGGCGCCTGTGCATTCGCGTTCGATACCAGAAACATTGCAATTGTGGCAATTGCGGAAATAATGATGGCTGGATATTTCATGACCATTTTCCTATCGAGTGGTTTGAAGCGTAACGAAATCGGCGCTGATCAGGCGTTCAGGAGAATTGGCTTTCGGGCGGGCAATTATCGCTTTTCGCATGGCGCTCAAAAATTCGCGCTCTGTCTCCACCCGGGGTCGTTTCTCGACAAATAACGGGCTTTTTGAGGAAATAACGATGATCATCTCGCTACCATAAGGTTCGCCAATGGTGAATTTGGCCCGCCCTTCTTTTCCATCGCCAAAGGTCAGGATTGTATTTTTGCGAAGTGTCGTCAGCGTTAGCGGGTCGGACCTGACCAGATTGACCACATTTCCGTCTTTCTGCAAATAGGCAACGTGAAGATAGCCCTGAAAAGCTGCCATCTGTATGTTAAAGGACAGCGTTTCTCCATCCGAATACTGGTTTTTTGGAAGCTCGATTATTGGTTTGTCGGTTTCTGACAATGGCTCTTGCATGGTCATCAATGCTTCACATTGCGGCCACGGCCGCAATTCAACTTTATTTATTGCCTCGATATCCCGCAGCGCATTTTTGATCGCCCTGCGTTCTTCGTTGGTGCCGACAAAACCGGATACATGAATTCTTCCGTTTTGCTGGGCAACATTGACTTTGCCGCAAGAGGGTTGCGGGATGGTTATGCCAATGATGGCCGGCTTTGGTGCAGGTTTGGGTGGAACCGGTTTATCTGCCAGTCGCATGGAAAATCCGTAATCCACACGTTTCGCGAATGTTTCATAGGACATCCGGCCAAAGCCATTGTCGCCCCAGCCTTTCCCCCATGAATTTACAAACTTGAAATATTGATTACGCTCATTGTAGCCAACCAGTGTAATGGCATGAAAGGGATCACTTTTTTTCGGCTTTCCCGAGCGCCATATTTTTGGCCCCCGTAATTTTTGAAATCCGGCGTTGGGTCGCATGCCGATGACAACCGGATGACCTTTCGCCAATTCAGCTTTTACCTGGTCAAATTGGCGGGTATCCACCACCAGCCATTCGCTGATTTTGAACCTGGTAGCTTGCGATCTGATCTTTGATCCAGGCCGTTTGCAACGTGATTCACTGTAAGGATATTCGGCCATCGAAACCGTTCCCCTTGTCAGAAGATCAAGTGCCTCGCTGACTCTGGTTCCGGTTCTACACGTATCATCTCGTCCGCGTAGAGTATCGTAAATAAATGCCGGGCTTGGAATTTGACTTTTCGACAACCGTTTGCCTTGTTCCGGTGCGCTGTTGTAATAGGCTCGTGCAGCATAGCCTACAGCCCAGCCTGTGCATGATGATTGTTTGCCCTGATTGCCAACCCGTGGAAATCTGTCAGAAAGGTCAACGGAGACCGGTAAAAAAGCCCTGAATGTCCGCGTTCGCTGAATGTCGGCAAGCTGTTCTTCGGTATCAAAAACTGCACCTGATGCATAAACCGTGTCTTGCGGATCAAAGCTGGTCTGGGCTTTTACTCCAACCACCATCGCAAATACCAGAATCAAGGTTGTATTCAGTAGTTGACCCATGCGCATTTCCCAATTCATTTTGTGTCTCAAAGGAGATTTTGGTATTCACATGTTCCGCTATGGGCATTTCACAGCCAAAGCAACGGGTATCTCAGAATACCAGAAACCTGCGAAATATCACCCGGCAACGCTTAGCGTTGCCTCCCTTTTTTCTCAAATTTGCCTGATGCAACAAATTGCACCAAAATAAAACGAATGCCTGAACTGTAGCAATATTAGATGCAGAGCGGCTTGGTTTCATTGATATGGGTCAATCCGAATTTTCGATCCTGCAAGCGCTAAGGAATGCGACACGCATCGACAATGCGCTCTGGTGTCAAGGGCAACTCAGTGAGGTTGGTATCAAGTGCATGATTGACAGCGTTAACGATCGCCGGCGCTGCGGGAATTGTCGCAATTTCACCGACGGCCTTGGCGCCATAGGGCCCGGTTGGTTCTCCCTTTTCAACCAGCAATATTTCGACGGGGGGCATTTCAGGGGCATTGACCAGATGATAGCGGCCAAACCGGTCTGCGTTCATGCATCCGGAGTCTGGATCAATATCAACATCCTCAAACAACGCGTACCCAAGTCCCATCTGTATTCCGCCGTGGATCTGGCTTTCGACCAGTTGTGGATTGATAGCGCGGCCCAGATCATGAACAGCCAGGTAATCCAGCACTTTTACCGCCCCGGTCAGAATATCCACTTCAACTTCTGCAAAATGGGCGGCATAAGAACCGGGATTGGCTGTTGCTCGATAGGTTTGGGTGGTAGTCAGCAACTTGCCCCGGACGGATTGATGCAGAGCCAGGTCACCCAATGATACCGAGCGCCCTGGCTCGCAACTTCCTGATACCTTTCCCTCTTCCATGACCAGATCACCAACAGCACAATTCAGCATCAAGGATGCAGCCAGCAAAATCTGTTTTCTTAAACCCTTCGCTGTACGTCTGGCGGCTTCTCCCGCAATATAAGTCATGCGGGAAGCGCGCGTTCCAAGATCATAGTCGCAAATGTCCGTGTCAACTTCACTGAATTCGATTTGTCCCGGTAGAATGTCGAGCACCTCGGCGACTATTTGGGCGATCACAGTGTTTGAACCGCAGCCAAGATCATGTAACGCACAAGTCAAATCAATACAGCCATCCTCACGCACTGATAGTGTCATCGTAGTAGCTTCGTGAAAACCCGGAAAACAACCATTAATATG
>JAAELZ010000330.1 GCA_024226105.1 Pseudomonadota bacterium
AGTTCGGTATCCGCTAGATTGTCTCGCGCCTGTAGCAACAACTGGTACACCACGGGATTACGCTCCACCGAAACGATACGCCTCCCGGAAAGCGCGATGTGCAGTGCATCGCCTCCCCAACCCGCAGTCAAATCCAGCACACTTTTTGCCTGGCCCATTGCCTTCAGCAAAGGATCTTTGCCCTGCGCCACGTACCTGGGCTCGAATTGCAGATAAAACGGAGTTAACATCTCACCGCTCAGATCCTTAAGCACCCAACCATCTGCCCCAAGACAGAAACACAGCCCACGCCAGCCGGGTAATTGATTTATAATCGGCAGCGTGTGCTTGCGCGCAAATGATCGGGCCGGGTTTTCGAAACCCTGCGCCCATGAAATGGCAACAGCACGGTCTTCTGGGCAGTCAGGTTCAGGCATATATTTAGATCATAAATCGAGAGCGTAAGAATATGGGTTTTCTAGCAGGTAAAAAAGTCTTAATTTGCGGTATTGCCAGTAATCGTTCCATTGCATGGGGCATAGCCCAGGCGATGTTTCGGGAAGGCGCGGAGCTCGCCTTTTCTTATCCGAATGACAAAATGAAACCGCGCGTTGAAAAACTGGCCGCCGAATGTAACTCCGATATCGTGCTACCGTGCGATGTCTCTACCGATGAACAAATCGAACAGATGTTCAGCTCGCTGGGCAAACACTGGGACGGGCTTGATAGCGTGATCCATTCCATCGCCTTTGCCCCGCGCGAAGAACTCGTAGGGCCGTACGTAGACGCCGTCACCCGCGAAGGGTTTCTGCTGGCGCATGAAATAAGTTCCTACAGTTTCGCTGCGATGGCCAAATATGCCCAACCTTTGATGGAAGGCCGTAATGGTTCATTGTTGACGCTTTCCTACATTGGCGCCGTGCAGTCCATGCCTTCCTACAATGTCATGGGGGTTGCCAAAGCCAGTCTTGAGGCCAATGTACGCTACCTGGCTCAATCAATGGGCGCTAAAGGCACGCGCGTTAATGCGGTGTCAGCCGGGCCGATTCGCACCCTGGCCGCAGCCGGCATCAAAGATTTCAAGAAACTGCTGGGCCAGTTTGAAAAGGTTGCGCCCCTGGGGCGTGTTGTGAGCATCGAAGAAGTCGGCAATGCCGCCGCATTTCTTTGCTCTGATCTGGCATCCGGCATTACCGGCGAGATCACCTATGTCGATGGCGGGTTTAATATCACCGGAATGAGCGATGCGATGCTGGCAGACGCCTGAATATGCAGCTTACTACCAAACAACGAAAATTCCTGCGCGCCCGGGCTCACCCGCTTAAGGTAGTGGTCACCGTGGGCGCCAAAGGGTTGACGGAACCCGTCAAGGAAGAAGTCGAACTTGCACTATCAAAACATGAGCTCATCAAGCTGAAATTGCCAGCGGATGACAAAGCAATCAAGCAGGACATACTGGAAACCCTGAGCGGTGGATTAAAGGCCGCGCAGGTGCAATTAATTGGCCGTGTAGGGATTCTTTACCGCCCGGCAAAGAAACCCCTTATCGTTCTGCCCTAAATCATTTTCAGCCGTAAAACCCTATGAGTGAGACCACTTTGCTGTGGCACGATTACGAGACCTGGGGCCTGAACCCGCGCCTTGATCGCCCTTCCCAGTTTGCCGCTATTCGCACCGATCTGGATCTGAACCCGATTGGCGACCCAATCGAATTATTCTGCAAACCCGCGCTGGATTTTATTCCGCATCCGGGTTCCGCCCTGATTACCGGCCTGACTCCGCAAGTCGCTGAAGAAAGAGGCGTTATCGAATCGGAGTTCGTACGCGAATTACATAATGCATTTAGCGTTCCGGGAACCTGCGGGGTTGGTTACAACTCCATACGCTTTGATGACGAAGTTACACGCTTTAACCTGTATCGTAACTTTTATGATCCCTATGCACGCGAATGGCAAAATGGTAATTCGCGTTGGGACATACTCGACCTGGTGCGCATGTGCCACGCCTTGCGCCCGGAAG
>JAAELZ010000331.1 GCA_024226105.1 Pseudomonadota bacterium
CTTGAAATTGATCTAGCCCTGAGTAGCTGCTCTTTCATGTTATTGTACTCACCATGAATTATGTAGCTTGCTGCTAATTCAAACGTTTCTCTAATTTCTGAAACTTCATTACTTTTTTCAAATGCTGCCTGGCAAGCTTCCCGATATATTTTCATGATCGAATTTGAACTGTTTATTCTTCCACTAATATCCTGAGCATAGCTAGCTGAATAAAATAAAAACACAAATGTGAAAATAGCTGATTTCATATTCTATCAAGACTACAATTAATTGGGGTTCCCCGGTAGTAGCGCCTGCGATCATTTTGCAGGCTGGAACCGTGACGACAATACCAGCCTAAAGATTGGTTTTCGCCCATTGCATAATAGCCCCTCAAAAGGAAAATCGGGGTGGAAACCAGAGTCAGAGAATAATTAACACTCCTATTAGAATCAATTATTCTCTGACCCCGGTTTTTTCCATTCAAATACCGGTGCAGAATCCGCATCCTCTCGATATTTTATCTGTAATCCCTGTAAAAATTTGCGTAGAACCTGGTCTTTGCAGTCGCGGTAGTTTTTATGCGCCGGCTTGCGAAAAAAGGCACTAAGTTCGTGTTTACCAAGATGAAATTCAGCCAGCTCCATTATCTCCAGCACGGCGTCGGCCTTGAGATCAAAAGCGATTTTCAGTTTGTTAAAAATAGTATTATTATTCAGTCGACTTTCAGGCTCGGGAACAGGACGGTCATTCGGGCCTCGCCGGTCAATAATCAGGCCATTAAGGAATATCGCCAGGCGCCGGTCACTCAGCGCTTGAAACGCCGGGTCATCGTCTTTTTTGAGCCAGTCACTGATCTGCGCCCTAGACGCCTGTAAATCCGCTAGCGAAAAAATAGCTATCATTCTGTCATCACCCAAATCCAGGGTGTAACGAATACGGCGCAGGATGTCATTGTTAGTCATAGGGAAGGTTTACCGAATATAGATTGTGACGCTGGCGAAGCCACTATTTTAGCTTTCCGAGTAAAGTCAGGTATTCGCCCCAGCGTGGCGGGTGCATATCCATCACATGTGAATCAACGGAAATCCGCTTTATCTGGCAGAACGGACATACGCCATTTTTAGTCTGTTTTTTAATTAACGCAGCAAAAAAAGCCTGCTCCGCGGTTTGCGCTTTTTTGAGACGCTGCTGTGCTTCACCCAGCTTTTTCTCGGTAGATCTCTGATCTTTCGCCAATTTTTCCGGTGAGGGCGCAACCTTGTTTTTTTCGCCCTCTACAATCGGAGCTGAAATTTGCTTTGTCTGCTTATCAACCGCGCGAAAGGCTTTGTGGAGCTCACCCACAACGTCACGCATTTTATCAATGTCCGCCCTGACAAGCTGATCAGCCCTGAATGCAGCAAACAATTTTGAAGCTGCCTTTCTGTTTCCTTCTTTAACGGCTTTGTCATGCCAGACCAGCAGCGTAAGCAGCTTGTTTTTACGCACCTTCCTGGCCGCCGCGCGTTTTTTAGCGCGTTGCGCATTGCCTTTCTTACTCCTGGCAGTGCTTGAGGATTCTTTAGCCTTCACTTGTTTTACCATCGTCGCCTGAATATCTGGATTACTAATTGTATATTGAGTTTTACCGCCCACCATATTTCCTTTTTGCAAATATGACAAATGCTCTCAAAAAATGGCGCCCTTAATACGGATTTCAAGTAACGCCAAGCAAATTACCGGTAGCAGCAACAGGCACACAGGGTTGGCGCTCATAACTGCTAAGCATTAACTGAGCAGGTTCTTGCCTGCGCATGCACAAATATTGCGCTTGCCGCCAGCCCGGTCAAAACCAGCACACCCCCGAAGGCCATACCAAACATCACGTTGAGGGGAACCTGTAAAACGCCCGTCAAAACCAGGGTTGTGCTAGTGGACAGCAGTTTGCGGAAATTCAGTTCAAGACCAATGACAAATAACAGAAATACCAGCCCCAACTGGGCAATGGTATCGATATTTTCCTTCTGGCTGATGATGTCCAGACCCAATGGACCGGCAATGACACCCGCGACCAGGAAGGCCGCGATGGAGGGTAACCCTAAGCGATGAAATACCACCACGAAGACAGCGCTTAACAACAGGCCAAGGCCTATGTCATGTACCAGCGGTGGCAGATCACCCGCACCAGCCATGGCCTGCGCAGGCAACACCATAAAGAGAATAATGGCGGCGGCGCTATACCAGAACAAAGGCAGCTTCTTCATGAATTTCAATTCGCAAATCGAACCTTATTCACCAATGTCAGAAGAGCCATCACAAGCACCGATAAAGACTAACAATACTGCGCCAGTTCCAGCAATTGAATATCGCATTGAGAAATTCAAGCACGGCAGGCAAGGTAAAAGCCAGCACTGCAAGGACAACGTAGACTATAAAAATCCAACGAAAAATTTTCTTATACATCATCCTAAAACCCTCAGTTGACCGCTGCGAAAGATGAATAAGAGCATAAAGCAATTGAGAAAACGTGTATTTTTCCTTTCACCCATAGAGTGAAAGGCACTACAGAGTATAGGGTACTAATTAGTAATACAAGAACGAACTGCGATCTGACTCCGACTTTTCTTCCGGTTTCACCTCCGGCTGGCCCGCTTTTCTGGCTAGCCTACAGGGTGAAATTCCGAGGGTTCCTGTTCTGACATGTACTCGTAGGTGGCCCAACGTAATTCCAGTGATTGCTGGGCCAAATCCATCAATCGCCCGGCCTCTTCCGGCTGCGCCCTGGCCAGCTGTTTATAGCGCATCTCGTTATAGGCGTAGTCTTCCAGCTTGATCTGCGGGCGTGGTGAATCAAGCACAAAGGGTTTCCTTCCGGCCTTGCGTAACTCCGGGTTGTAACGCAGTAGCGGCCAGTGACCGCAGGCCACTGCCAGCTTCTGCTGATGCAAGCCCTGGGTCATGTCGATACCATGGGCAATACACGGGCTGTAAGCAAGAATTAAAGACGGCCCCGGGTATTCCTCTGCTTCACGCATCGCCAGCAAGGTTTGCTGCGAATTGGCTCCCATTGCGATCCGGGCCACGTAAACGTTACCGTAGGAGATCGCCTGCATTGCCAGATCCTTTTTACCCACCGCTTTACCGCTGGCAGCAAACTTGGC
>JAAELZ010000332.1 GCA_024226105.1 Pseudomonadota bacterium
ATCCAAAAAAATATAAGTCGCCATCGAGGTTGCCCACCACTACCGATTCATCGGTAATCACCGGGCCACTCAAACCATTTCCACGCAATTGCGTGCGTTTCCAGCGTGTTTTCCCGGTACCCAGGGCAATCAGAGAAACATCACTTTCCGGGCCTGTTACGCCGAGGAAAAGACTTGAATGAGCCATCGGCTTGCGCGTAGATACCTCATCCGTTCGCCAGATTTCTTCACCATTACGAATGCGATACGCGACAATACCGCCCTGATACGAGCCGACCAGAATCATCTCTCCTGCCAGAACCGGAGATGCATCAATATCGATCAGGCGTTCAATTTCGTTTTTTCCACCCGGACGAAAGGCACGTTTTTCCCAGAACGTGGTTCCGTTGTATACATTGCTGGCTAATACCCGCCCGCTGGAAAATCCGCTGACCAGGCCTTCCGCTGCGATTAATCCGGGTGCATCCAGCCCAACGCTTAAACTCGCAACCGGCCGCTCAATACTCCAGACCTGCTTTCCGGTCACTGCGTTCAGGCCAATCATATAACCGTCAACCGTTCGAATAACGATTATCTGATCATTTAGAGCCGGTGCGGCCGAAATTGATCGGCCTATATCATATCGCCAGTCTTCGCTTCCATCTGCACGATTCAGCGCAATAACTTCACCTTTAACAGTCACCGCAACAATACTGCTGGTATTCACACCGACACCGTTGGCCAGATGATCACCCACGCTTTTACTTAAGACACTCTTACCGCTATTCAGATTAAAACCCTGGATATGTCCTTTCGGGCTGGCGGTATAAACGGTATCGTCTATGACCACCGGTTCAAACTGTACAGCTCCGAGTTTGCCGCCACCGGAAGATGCCCTCCAGGCGATTTCTGCCGAGGAGTTGAGTGCCACTTCCGGCACAGGTGCCCGTGCAACGGCTTGAGTCTCTTCCAGATCAGGCTGCCCCCCCCCGCAGGCAGCCAGGAAAACCAGCGCCACACCGGGTAACAGGTATTTAATCAGCGAATTTAACATAGGATTTCTCTCGGGCTGGTTCTGATTGAGTTATCTATACGGTCTAAAATAGCGCAATGACTTACAGATTGTCCAGCTTGAGCTGGATGAGAACAAACGGTTGTCCTATCTGCTGCATAGACGCGATACTGGATTCATAAAACCCTCTGGCCTTGTCCGCATCGCCTTTTTGTAAATAAATATCGCCTTGCAATTCCTGTACTCGCGCCTGCATCAACGGTAATCCTGAATTCGACTGCGCATCCAACAAGGCGAGCGCAGCATCCTGTTTGGAGTTTGCAAGATACACCGTCGCCAGGCGTAATACCGCTACGGAGCGTAAACCGTCATCTGCTTTTGTATCCAGCACGCTTTGCAATAGCTGCTCCGCCTTCTCAAATTTGCCTGCATCGGTGGCGATTTTGGCCGCCGTCATTCTGGCCAGTTGCGTATAAGCCGCCTTGTCATCAAAATCAAGTAAGGCCTCCAGGGCTACGCTATCTTCCGGGCTCTGATTGTACTGTTCGTAAAGCCCGGCAACCTCGCTAGCGTGTTTTTCCTGATAGCTCTGCCAGAAATTGTAGCCAACCACCAGCACAGTACCAATCAGAATACCGCCAATAATGGACGAACCATTTTCTTTCCACCAGGCCTTGGCCCGCGCCAGGTCTTCATCTTCGGCAATCCCTAAATCAATTTTATCGTTCATATCTTCTATCTAGCTGTTAATAACGTCAAGCACATTGCCAAATACAACGTCCTGACTCTCAAATTGTCCACGCAGTGGCTTGACTTGCACCAGTCCCTGCTCAAGTTCAGCCTGGCCGAGAATCAGGGCAAATTTTGCGCCACTGACATCTGCTTTCTTAAGCTGAGATTTTAACTTCCCCACGCCATGATTCATAGCCACCGTTAATCCGCTATCACGTAGTGTCTCAGCCAGCGGGAATGCCGCATTATTGGCTGCATCATCCAGGGTTATAAACCAGATATCAAGCGGTTTGATTTCCAGCGTATTATTTTCTTCAATCAAAAGCTCAACCAGACGTTCCATGCCCATGGCAAAACCACAGGCCGGTGTCGATCGACCACCACGACGCTCAACCAGATCATCATAGCGCCCGCCTGCACAGACCGTATTTTGCGCGCCGAGTTTTCCGGTTTTCCACTCAAACACCGTTGACGTATAATAATCCAGCCCGCGCACCAGGCTTGAATCTATAGTATAGGCTATATCTGCACTATCGAGCAGGCTGCAAACCTGGCTGAAATGATCGTTTGAAACATCATCAAGATAGTCATTGATCACCGGCGCATTTTCAAGAATAAGCCGTGTGCCGGGGTTTTTACTATCGAGGATACGCAGAGGATTGCTATCCAGCCGGCGACGACTATCCGCATCCAGCGCATCAAAATGCTGAGCCAGGTAGTCCACTAATGCGGCACGGTAACGAACCCGGCAGGCATCAGACCCCAGCGAATTAAGGTATAGATGCACATCTTTTACCCCGAGTGCTTTCCATATTCTGGCACCCGCAAGCATCACTTCGACATCGGCTTCCGCACCGGGCCAGCCGATTGCCTCCATACCAAACTGTGAGAACTGGCGATAGCGTCCTTTTTGCGGTCGCTCACGTCGGAACATGGGGCCCATGTACCAGAGCCGTGTCTGGGTATTGTGGAACAGGCCGTGTTGCACGCCGGCCCTGACGACACTCGCGGTACATTCCGGGCGCATACAAAGAAATTCTCCGCCAGTGTCTTCAAAAGCAAACATTTCTTTTTCTACAATATCGGTTTGCTCGCCGATGGATTGCACAAATAACGCTGTTTTTTCAAGAACAGGCGTACGGATTTCATCGTAAGCATATGCCGCAGCGATCTCACGCAGTACCTGCTCAATGAATTGCCAGTACGGCGATTGCGCAGGCAACAAGTCGTTCATGCCTTTAACAGACTGGAGTTTAGCGCTCATAATTTACTAATTTCAGGCTAACAGAAAGCGTAGCGGGTGCTGCATCCCGCCTACAGGGATTCAAGCATTTCATCATCCAGCTTAAAACGTGCAAACATGCCGGTTTTATGCGTTTTAAAAGGCACGTCTTTACCCCGGTAGTGAATGGAGACACCATCAGGCGTTCCGATATAGACATAAAACGGGGGGACACCTGTTACATCAATTTTCTCGCCCGCCTTCTCGGTTTTATACAGCAGGCGTGTTCGGGTTTTATCTCGGATATCCAGCCATGAATCCTTGCTGAGTGTCAATGTCATGGTCTCCATGCCGGTAACCGACGCAACCGGACTGGATGCTGCTTCCGATGCCTGTGAACCTGATTGTGATGAAACGCTGCCAGACCTTGCGGTTGTTTTCGTTTTTGTTTCCGGTTCGGTTTGTGCTTTGAGTATATTGCTGCTGGTATCTGAATCGCTGGAAGCCGTATCAGATGATTCCGTGATCTGAGCCAAAACAAGGCCCGCCTGACCGTCCTGTCGTGGTGCCTGCTCTTGCACAGCTTTGTCTTCTTTATCTGCTTGCAAAACCAGGCCTGACTCGGATTGCCCGCTGAATACTTTCGCTTTGTTGCTTTTATCCGTTGCCACGCTGCTGCTGGAACTATCAGATTCAGGCAAGGCCCTGGCAGGCGTATCCTGCTCCACCTTTAGTGGCATGAGAACCTGTTCCTGCTTTGGCTCGGGTGACAGCGAAACCGCGTCGGAAGCCTGATCAGGCTGGCCATTTTGTGTTGTTGCAGTTTCATCTTTGCCACCGACCACACCATCAAGCATACCGAAGAACTGTTGTTGCCAGGCGTAGTAGGCGAAGGCTGCAAGAAGTATCAATAACAATACGCCGCCCAAGCCACCACTTTTTGCTTTGTGTCCAAGGGCACGATTAATATCCAGACCGGCCGGTTCGGCCTTAACGATATTTAAATTACGCTTGTTAACCTCAATTGTTTCTTCAATATCAATGCCTAGCAAGCGAGCATAACTTCTCCAGTAGCCAACCACATAGGTTGCTCCCGGCAGGTCCTCATAGCGATCCGCCTCAATCGCCTTGATGATATGTGTTGACAGATG
>JAAELZ010000333.1 GCA_024226105.1 Pseudomonadota bacterium
CCCGGCAACTACTGGGATGCGGCGTCTATCATCATCAAGCACATCAATGATCAGGAAGGCGGTGATCTGAAGGCTAAGAAAATCACCCTGGTTTACCATAACTCCGCTTATGGAAAAGAACCCATCCGCACCCTGGAAGAGTTATCAAAAAAGCACGGCTTTGAGTTGACACTGTTACCCGTAGATCATCCGGGCCAGGAGCAAAAGTCACAGTGGCTGCAGATTCGTCGTGATCGACCTGATTACGTCATGATGTGGGGCTGGGGCGTGATGAACCAGGTCGCCATCAAGGAAGCGGCCAATATTCGTTTCCCGATGGATCACTTCATTGGTGTCTGGTGGTCAGCGTCTGAAAATGATGTATTGCCTGCGGGCGCAGGGGCTGATGGTTACAAAGCCATCGCCATGCACGGTGTGGGATCAGATTATCCGGTGTATGCAGACCTCAAAAAGTACGTAGTTGATGCCGGCAAAGCAGCGGGTGACGGTACCAAACTGGGTACCGTATTGTATAACAGGGGCATGTATGCGGCCATGTTAGCGGCAGAAGCTGCGGCCAAGGCGCAGGCACTCAGCGGTAAAGCAGATATAAGCTCAGCGGATATGCGTAACGGTATGGAAGCGTTGGAAGTCAGCAATGCAAGACTGGCTGAACTTGGTTTGCCGGGCTTTGCTCCGGAAGTTAAGGTGAGCTGTGAAAATCACGGCGGCCCGGGCCTGGGAGCGATTCAGCAATGGGATGCCGGTGCTGGAAAGTGGTCATTGATCACTGATTTCGTGGCTTCAGACCGCAGTGTGCTGGATCCATTGATCGCTGAAGACTCAGCAGCTTATGCGGCAGAAAACAACATCACACCACGTGATTGTAACTAACCGCTAAGGCAATGTCCGGGGCAGGCTCATTTTACCTGCCCCATTACCCGCTCAATAACTATGTCAGATAATACTGTTCTTAGCGTTAATAACATCGAAGTGATTTATGATCACGTTATCCTGGTGTTGAAAGGCGTATCACTGGAAGTACCCGAAGGCGGGATCGTCGCTTTACTGGGCGCTAATGGTGCGGGTAAAACTACCACCATCAAGGCGATTTCCAATTTGCTGAAATCTGAACGAGGTGAAGTGACCAAGGGTTCAATTGAGTTCATGGGGGATCGGGTGGAAAGTCTGAACCCTGCGGAACTGGTGAATCGTGGCGTCGTACAGGTGATGGAAGGACGACATTGTTTTGAGCATTTAACCGTCGAAGAAAACCTCATGACAGGCGCGTATACGCGAAGAGATGGCCGCAGGGCGATCGCTGAATCACTGGACAAGGTGTATAGCTATTTTCCACGGCTGCGTGAGCGGCGTAAAAGCCAGGCGGGGTATACCTCCGGGGGAGAGCAGCAGATGATCGCCGTCGGGCGTGCTTTGATGGCGAATCCGAAGGTGGTTTTGCTGGACGAACCTTCGATGGGGTTGGCACCGCAACTGGTAGAGGAAATTTTCCAGATTGTTCAAACCTTAAACCAGAAAGAGGGCGTGACCTTCCTGCTGGCAGAGCAGAATACCAACGTGGCCTTACGCTATGCAACTTATGGTTACATACTGGAAAATGGTCGCGTGGTGATGGATGGTAAAGCGGATGAACTGCAAAATAACGAGGATGTAAGAGAGTTTTACCTCGGTATAAGCGGTGGTGAA
>JAAELZ010000334.1 GCA_024226105.1 Pseudomonadota bacterium
TACATCCAGGGTTCCACCCATATGGTTAAAGCCATCCTTTATCATCGCCATGGCAATTGAGCGCCCGAGTATCGGGCTCAGGTAACTGGAGGTTACGTGCCCGATCATCGGCATGGGGGGGGTGGGGCTTACCTCTGAAACCACGTGCGCTCCTTCGGGCAATACAAAGTCCGGGTCCTCGGTTAGCAGGCCGACCAGCTGTTTGCGCCCTTCGCGCGCGGTATCGCTGCGTGTTAATGAGCGTTTACCAATATAATCCGGTTTCGCTTTGGAGACAATCCAGTCCATGCCAAGGTCGTGTGGCGTGACCGAGCCGTCGGTATCCTGTCCGACAATAATAAAGCCTTTTTCCGCGCGTAATACGTGCATGGCCTCAGTGCCGTAAGGTGCCAACTGATAATCTTTGCCGGCATCCATTACTGCTTGCCATACGTGCAGGCCATAGCGCGCCGGTAGGTTGATTTCAAAGGCCAGTTCGCCGGTGAAACTGATGCGGAAAATACGCGCTTTAACACCCGCCACGTCCGCCTCGATCATGGACATAAATGGAAAGGCTTCCAGGCTTAGATCAGCGTCGGTAAGCTCGCTTAGAAGGTCGCGGGCTTTGGGGCCGTTGATGGCCATGACCGCCCATTGTTCGGTCACCGAAGTGCAATAGACTTCCCAGTCAGGCCACTCAGTTTGTAGAAGTTCTTCCAGCCAGCCCATAATGCGTGCGGCGCCGCCGGTGGTGGTGGTCATGTGAAAATGCTGTTCGCCGATGCGCGTGGTTACGCCATCATCGATTACCATGCCGTGTTCGTTGAGCATCAAGCCGTAGCGGCATTTGCCGACGCCCAGTTTGCTCCAGGCATTGGTGTAAACCATGTTAATCAATTTGACCGCATCGCGGCCCTGGATATCAATTTTCCCCAGGGTGGTGGCATCCAGTATACCGACGTCTGAGCGCGTTGCGAGGCATTCTCGAAACACAGCCTCATCCATTGTTTCTCCTGCCTGCGGAAAATAGCGCGGGCGCTTCCAGTCACCCACATCTTCGTACACGGCACCGTTTTTCTGGTGCCAGGGCTCCATCGGCGAGCTGCGTTTCTGCAGGAACAGTTCGCGCCGGTTTTGCCCGACGATGGCGCCGAAACTAAGGGGTGTGAATGGTGGGCGAAACGTAGTTGTACCGACTTCATTGATGGGCTTATTGCGCAGACCCGCCATCACATTGAGCGCGTTGACGTTAGATGTCTTGCCCTGGTCGGTCCCCATGCCGGTGGTGGTGTAGCGCTTTAAGTGCTCAACCGAAACAAAACCTTCGCGTTCCGCTATTGCAATATCACCGATCGTGGAATCATTGTGCAACTCGTGGAAATGTTTTTTGTGGCCACGGCCAATGGGGTGATCACAGGGCAGTATCCATAAGGGACGCATTTCACTACAAACAAATATCTCAGGGCTGACAGCGGGCAACTTAGGTTGTTTTGCCTCAAAGCCGCATGCGAGTGATGCCTCGGTACCAGCCGCAAAACCCTCCTGCAGGCAGGCCTCGAGAGAAAAAGTGCCATTACAACTACCCGCCAGCAGCGCATCGGGCCTTAATGCCTGATCAGGTTTTGCCATATAACAATGCTGTGATTCACTGTAGGCAAGTTTACCGCCGGCCTGGCTGTAGAGATTTAGAGTTGGATTCCAGCCACCGGAAACGGCGACCAGGTCCGCCGGCAATTCTTCAAGTTCGCCAACGATATCCGAGCCATCGCTGTTGAGTTTTGCAAGTTGCACACCGGTGATGCCTTTTTTATAGAGCACCCCCGCGATGACACGGTTGGTTTTGATGATGAAACCTTTGTCTGTAGCGAGCTGCAGACATTTGTCAGGGATTTCAATTCGCGTATCAAGTACCGTGACGTTTGCCCCCGCTGCGCTTGCTTCTACTGCCAGGGTATACACCGAATCATTGTTGGTGGTGATCGCAATATTCTTCCCGGCGAGCACCCCGTAACGGTTGAGGTAGGTTCGAACCGCATTTGCCAGCATGACGCCGGGGCGATCATTGTCGGCAAATACCAGCGGCCGCTCTATCGCGCCGGTGGCCAGCACGACTTTTTTGGCGCGAATTTTCCACAACCGTTCCCTGGGCACATCCGCCGGGGCCTTTGGCCCGAGGTGATTGCTGATGCGCTGATTGGCGATCAGGTAATTATGATGATAATAACCCGTGACGGTCGTTCTGCCCAGTAAGCGAACATTGTCAAGATCACGCAAAACGGCCAGGGTTTGTGCTACCCACGACATTGCAGATTGATCATCTATGCTCTGGGTTTCGCTGGCGAGTGCCCCGCCCCAGCTTGCCTGCTCATCGAGCAGCAACACTTCAGCACCACTTTGTGCCGCTGACAGAGCCGCTGACAAACCAGCCGCGCCACCACCGACAATGAGCACATCACAATACACATGCTGGTGATCATAGGCGCTGGGATCGGCCTCCATAGGTGA
>JAAELZ010000335.1 GCA_024226105.1 Pseudomonadota bacterium
CGCACCATGGGTCGCACATGCGGTTGATGAATGCTGACGATACGATCATCACAGCGCCGGGTACGCTCATCAAACATCTGCTTTTGCTGGAGGTAAAGCTGGCCGATGATCCAGTATTGGCGAAGTTGTTTGTGGGATAACGGGATTTCCCGGTCGGGTAACATATCAAGTATAGCCTCGATATGACCCAGGTTCCGTTTGAGGTAGCGCAATTGCTGGCCGATGGCCTTGCGGCGCTTTTTGTTACCGGGGCGGCGTTGCTTGACCAGAGCCAGATAGTCCTTGCGTGCGTTGCGCCGATAGGTGCGCACCTTCTTTTCCATCCCCGTTAGCGAATGCAGGGTATCGATAATCTGCTCACTGATCTCGCGAGCCTCATTGAGAAGGCTCAAGTCAGTAGGGTAGCGGATTGCCTGCTCAACCACTGTCGCATCAACAATGAGCTTTCCCTTATGTGTCGGCGGCTCCTGATCAGCAGACGCCGGGGTGGCGCCATCACTGGCTACAGCCTTGCCGTCTTCCGGGGGGCCTGTGTGATCATCGTCAGTATAAGTCCTGGGACAAGCCTTGGGATTTTGATGATCGGCCAGAGAGGCGATGATGCTACCCTCAAAGCTGGCAAAGACCTCAGGCCCCATGCGGCGGCGTATCTCGACAAACAGCGACGGCGCAAAAGCCTGTTCCTTGTGAAAG
>JAAELZ010000336.1 GCA_024226105.1 Pseudomonadota bacterium
ATATGACCACCGCCAACGATGTCACCATTATAGGTGAAGAAGCCGGTTATTCTCTCACCACCGGAGATGACAATACCTTTGTCGGTGAAGACGCCGGCTATTACACCACCACCGGTGAATACAATACCTTTATCGGTCGGAGGAGCGGGAATGATAATGAAATCGGCTACCGTAATACGGCAGTGGGTAGTACGGCATTGAACGACCTTGGCGACAATGGCACCGACGCACACCACAACACCGCTGTCGGTGATTCCTCCGGTAACGATAATGGTGCTGGTACTTATAATACTTTTTTTGGCGCGGGATCCGGCGCCGCAAACGAGCATGCTGATTTCAACACCTTTATCGGCGCTTATGCCGGCTGGGACAATAACCGGACCAACGGTACAAATAACGCCGAAAACAACACTTATGTCGGCTATCGTGCCGGCGGCACCAACCGTGATGGTGAAAATAATACAGGTATGGGCTTTTATACTGATTTCAACCTTTCAGGTGTTACTAGGATACGTGAGGGCACAACTTTTCTCGGCTCAGGTGCAGATCCCGATGCAGACAGTGTAGTCGTCATAGGCTATCAGGCACTAGCAAGTTCGCAGGGTTCTATCACTATAGGTACAAGTTCCGATGTAACGGGTCAGAACTCTATCGCCATCGGTTATCTGGCCCAGGGTCTCAACGACGACGTCGTGGTTATTGGCGATGAGGCAGTCATCCAAAATGGCGCAACCCATTCGGTCGCCATCGGGCGCCAGGCCACTATTGACGGAGATTTCGATCAGAGCATTGTCATCGGCTCACAGTCTGCCAGTACAGGGGATAGTACGGTGACCATTGGTTATGCAGCCAATACATCCGCAAGCAATGCCACTGCTATCGGCCACAGCGCCAGCGTTTCCGGGGCCAATTCTATGGCCCTTGGTAATGGAGCCAGTGCCACTGCTGCAAACGAAGTCTATCTCGGCAACAGTGCCATCACTTCAATCGGCGGTATTGTCAATTGGACTGCCACATCCGATGGGCGCTTCAAGAAAAACGTGCGCAAAGATGTGCCCGGACTCCAATTTATCGACGGGCTACGGCCGGTAACCTACAATTTCGATGCTGCCGAACTGATGGAATTTAGGGGTGAAGCTATTCAGGATAACCTTAAACCCGACTACAATGCAAAAAATGACATCCGCTATTCAGGATTTATCGCCCAGGAAGTCGAGGAATTAGCGAACGCGCTGGGTTATGAATTCAGCGGCGTGGATGCACCACAAAATGAGCAGGATATCTACGGTTTGAGATACTCAGAATTCGTTGTGCCTTTGGCGCAGGCTACCCAGGAGCTGCATCAAAAAGTAAAAAAATTAGAATCCATCAGTGAATTGCAAGATGCACAAGTAGCTGCCTACCAGCAAATCATTGCACAAGTGGAAAAGCAGCTGCTGGCCATGGAAGGCGAGAATTCAAATGATGGCTCGCAGCCCAAAGTGGCTTTGGCAAAAATCAGCCAAACTGCAAATAACCAAAAATAAGGAAGCATCCATGTTTAAGCATTTTATTTCAAAACTATGCCTTCTGGCTGGTATTCTGGTACTAAGCCAGTCCGCTTTAGCACAAAATGGCAACGTCAACCAGGCCTCAGATCAAAATGGCGCCGGTGATAACATCACTACTGGTAACTACAACACATTTGTAGGTGATTCTGCCGGGTACAACTACTCCAACGGAAGTAACAGTGTCTTTATAGGTAAAAATGCCGGATTCAATTATAACAATGATAGCGACAATACCGTTATTGGCGCTTACGCCGCCTATCTCAGCACAACCGGTATCGACAATGTCTTCATCGGGGATCGTGCCGGATTAACGACCCGTGCGTCAGATGCGGTAATTATCGGCTCCTTTGCCGGCAGATATATGACCACCGCCGACGATGCCACCCTTATCGGTGAAGAGGCCGGTTATTCTCTCACCACAGGAAAGGACAACACCTTTGTCGGTGAAAACGCTGGTTTCGAAACCACTACCGGTGGAAGAAACACCTTTATCGGCTCCAGGGCCGCGTGGAATAATACAACAGGTTATCGCAACACGGCAGTTGGTAATACAGCACTATATGATTTGACGACCGGCCATCACAATACCGCTTTTGGCGATTCTGCAGGAATCGATAATAGCTCGGGCAATTATAACACCTTTCTCGGTGCGGCTTCGGGCGCCAAAAACGAGCATGCTGATTTCAATACTTTTATCGGCGCTTATGCAGGTTATGAAAATAACAGACAAAACGGTACGGATAACGCTAACCGCAACACTTATGTCGCCTATAGGG
>JAAELZ010000337.1 GCA_024226105.1 Pseudomonadota bacterium
GCCGGATTTAACGTGCGCTCGCAGCATGTCGCCGGTTGAAATTTGCGGGATGTCATACTTTTCAGTAATGAAAGCTGCCTGGGTGCCTTTACCCGCACCTGGTCCGCCTAGAAGAATAATACGCATGGTTTGCCTCTTTATAGGAGTGAATTAGATGGCCGAATTATGCGGGCAATCGGAAGCAAAGGCTATTCAAGTAATTCGATAGCGGGATATAAACGGCTAGTGCAGTTTAACTCAGGCCCTAACATAGAAATTTTGAATAGAGCGCAAGCCCTGGCGCACCTGGAAAACACAGGTGCTTATCAGCAAAAAGGTGACCACGTTTTTCGTTCATTCACCCAGTGCGCCAAACGCCTTAGCCGCTATTTCAGGGTTCTCTATTCGGGCCTGCGCTTAATGATCATTTGCGAATAATCTAAATGCTAGTTAAAGTAAGGGAATTATATTAAAACCTGAGGAGTACCGTGAATAATACTGATCCCGCCAATGTCCCCCAAATTGACAATCTCTGGTCATTTATCGCACCTTCCTTTAAGAAGCACAAAAAGAAAATAGCCTGGCTGGTTCGTGAAGGCAAAAAGGAAAAGCGAAAAGTCAGCTACAACGATCTGGAAAAAGCGGCGTTAACCATCGCCGCCCTGCTGCGTGCCGAAGGTGTTGGTGTCGGTGACACGGTCGGTGTCACGGCGCCTAACGGGCCGGAATGGACAGCCGCAACTCTGGCAGGCTGGAAGGTAGGCGCGATGGTTGCGCCGATTCATATCGGTAACAGCGAGGCGGAAATCAAGGCGCAAGTGGAGGCAATCAAACCTAAGGCGATGCTGGGGTTTAATACTATTCAACTAACCGACAATCAGCATCTGATTTCGCTGGCAGCAGACGAAGACGCGGTCAGGGCTGAGCGGGAAATAGCA
>JAAELZ010000338.1 GCA_024226105.1 Pseudomonadota bacterium
ACTCACGCATTTTTTTTGCCACGCGATGCAGCATCGCATACGAAGTAAATAATATGAATGCCCTGCCCCGGCTGGCCTTCAACACCGGAATACAAGCCTCAACCATCGCGTCAACAAAGCGTCTGTCGTGCGGCTCCGGCAGGGTATCGGGTAGATACAGCAGGGCATTGTGCGGATAATCAAACGGACTGTCATAATGCGCCGTATCAATCTCATCCATGCCCAGCTGTTGCAGGTAGTAACTAAAATCTTCACCCGCTGCCAGTGTGGCCGAGGTCAGTATTGAGGTTTTCTCAGGGCGTTGCAGAATATTACGCATCTGGCTCGCTACGCTGAGCGGGCTGGCGGTCAGGCGCGTATTACTCTGCGTGGTTTCAAACCAGCATACAAGGTCGGCAGCACGCGCGCTGTGCTCCAGCCAGTCCAGTAACTGGCCCTGTATCTGAAAAGTACGCTGGTGACAGCGTTGCAGGCCATCGCCGGCACTTGCGGCATTTGATAAATCAGTTTCAAGATCGGCCAGCGCATCCAGTAAAGCGTTGATTGCCGTCAGACAGGCAGGGTCTTCCGTCAAAAGGCTGCTCTGCCCTCGCCCGTGTTTTGAGGCCGCCAGATGCAAAGGCGGCACACAGGCCTGCAAGGCATTAGCCGAATCCTGCAAAGGCACGCCACTCTTTTCTTTGGCTTCGGAAACCAGCACATCACGACACAGTTCATTTAACTGAAAGGTCGATATGGCAAAGCCAAAAAATCGGGTTGCCACCTCAGGTAGCTGGTGTGCTTCATCAAAAATAACCACATCGTAATTCGGTAACAACTCACCAAAACCTTCTTCCTTTAAGGTCACATCCGAAAAAAACAGGTGGTGATTTACCACCACAATCTGCGCCTTGATAGCGCGCTGCCGTGCTTTGTTCACATAACAGGCTTTGAAGTCCGGGCATTCGCCACCCAGGCAGTTATCCGAAGTGGAAGTTACCTGCCGCCAGATCGGATCCTGTTCATCGAGCTCAGAAACTTCAGCAATCTCTCCTAATGAAGTCATCGCTGCCCAGTTCTCAAGTATTGTGCGCTTGTTCGCGGTTTGTTTCTGGTATTTAAGGGTGGCATCCTGGCCTAACTGCTTGAGACG
>JAAELZ010000339.1 GCA_024226105.1 Pseudomonadota bacterium
TAATATCCGGGCAAATCAGAACGATCATAGATCGGTATCCAGTCGTCACTCACATCATAGAGTTCGACCACCCCTTTGGCCTGGTTGGGGATGGTCAGGTCCGGAATTCGTTGCGCCATTCGCATCACCTGGGTGCGCCATTGTTCGGTAAAATGCGGATTGAAATCATCCGGATCTACCCACTGCTTCTCATCACAGGCCGGATCTTCGCTGCCAAGCAATAGATAGTTACCCTGCTCAGGCCGAAGGTAGGTTGCTATATCGCTATCCGAAAAAACACTGCCCCTGTTTTCGATATCAAAACCTTGCGGGCAGGGCACGTGCGAAACTTCGTGGCGCAAGGCACGGGTTTTAATTTTCATGTCTTTCTCAACACCCGCCAGTTCATTAATTTTGTGCGAATGTGGGCCGGCCACATTAATAACAACTGCCGCGCTTATTCGCCTCCCATCAGCAAGCTTTACACCCCTAACCCGACCATGCTGCTGCTCGATAGTTTTCACTTCTGCGTTAAACAGGTATTCAACCCCGAGTGCTTCACCCGCACGCTGTAAATTATGTGTGGCCAGTTGGGGGTCGGAGATATAACCACCACTCGGAAAGAGCACACCACCACTTAATGGCTTTGGATTAGGTTTCCCAAACTCCGGATCATCTGTTGTTTTCGCCGGCGCAAAGGAATCCAGACACATAAAAGGCAACCTTTCCAGAACCTCCTCTTTGCTTAGATGCTGGTACGGCGCACCAATTTCATCCATGATGGTGCTAACGCTTCGCAGCTCATCATTTTGCGCTGTTTTCAGGACTATGCAACCACAATCGTTATAGCTAACCAGACCACGCTCATCCTCTGCACCAAGATAATTCGCCCAATCCTGCCAGTAAAAGTGGCTTTCATAAGCCAGAGCCGAACCATCGACCGTTGAATAGTAAGGGCGGATAATGGCGCAGGAACCTGAGGTTGAGCCATAACCTGCCGCCGGCAGTTTGTCGATACAAATCACTGTTTTGTTTTTTCGTGCAAGGCCTAAAGCGATTGCCGCACCAATAATGCCCGCACCAATAATAATTACGTCTGTTTTTTTCATGTTAAAAATCTGTCTTTACACCACCTTCACGGATACGCCGCTCGACAAACTCATCGAGTTCTTCAGCGATCGCCTGATCCAGTGGTGGGGGTTCATAACCTGCCAACACCTGTTGAAAAACATCGCGCGCTTTATCCACCGCTGTCGGGCTGCCCGCTTCTTGCCAGGTTTCAAAATTACGCCAATCTGAAATGATTGGCGCATAAAAAGCATCACGATAGCGGGCCTTAGTATGCTCGGTGGCAAAAAAATGCCCACCCGGGCCCACTTCAGCAATGGTCTTAATAGCCAGTTCATCCTCATCGACTCTAATCGGTTTAAAAAAACTGGCCAGCATTTGCAAATTGTCGATGTCAATTACGAACTTCTCAAAGGAAGCGCAAAGCCCGCCCTCCATCCAGCCCGCCGCATGTTTAACCAGGTTAGCGCCACCCATGACAGCCCCCCAGAGTGAAAACACAGATTCGTAGGCAGACTGGGAGTCGACCGCGTTAGCCGCGCAAACATTCGACGAACGATACGGCAGTTTATAACGCCGCGCCAGCTGCCCGCCGGCGACCGCTGTTTTCATGTATTCAGGCGTACCGAACGCAGGCGAGCCGCTGTGCATATCCACGTTGGATGTGAACCCGCCGTATACAAACGGTGCGCCCGGTTTGACCACCTGGGTAAAAATCAACCCCGCCAGGGCTTCTGCATTTTGTAGTGCCAAAGCACCCGCGAGGGTGATCGGTGCCATCGCACCCGCGAGGGTAAACGGCGTAAGAATTACCAGTTGGTTACGGCTGCTCATTTCAATAATACCTTCGAGCATCACTTTGTCGAGTTGCAAAGGTGAGTTCGAATTAATCACCGTCATCAGGCTGGTCTGTGATTGCATTTGTGCCTGATCCAGTCCGCGCGCAATGCGCGTCATCTCGATCACATCAAGATTACGCTGCCGGCCCAAAGAATAGGCATGGTACGCTTTATCGGTGAACTTGATGAAATCCTGTGTAGCTTTCAGATGGCGGATAGAGGGGTGCCAGTCCGTCGGCTCCACACCGTAACCACCGATAAAGGTGATTATGTTGTAGTACTGGCTCAAGCGTAAAAAGTTTCGAAAATCTATGTGGTTACCGCTTCGCCTGCCATTGATCGTATCGCTGACATTGGGCGGAGAGGAAACGTTTCCAAAGCTGATGTAGCGCTCTCCCAGCTTGAACGAGCGCTCAGGATTACGCGCGTGAACTTCAACCACTTCAGGGGCCAGACCAATGAATGATTCCACCATGTGCGGGTCGAAACGTACCCGTGTGCTGCCCGGCTCGACAATCGCGCCAGCTTTTTTAAGCCTGTCACACGCTTCGGGTAGAAAGAAATCGATACCCGTATCACGCAGAATCGTCAACGAAGCCTGATGGACCGACTCAAGCTGATCTTCCGACAATATTTCAATCGGCCTGAAGGGATTGACCAATTGCCGGACAGGCGCCTGGCATCCAGTAACCTTATTGTGGTTTTCCTGTTTTCTTCTACGCCGTCTACGTGGCGTCTGGTCTAATGACATGCAGCCCTGTTGTTACCCTGGGAATATTGATCGCTAATATTAATCATTATTAAAGATAACAGAATGATGCAGGGGCAGGCAAAGAACAGTATATGTCGTATACTTGATAAAGTTTTTAGTTTGCAGTTTCGCGCTTTGCACTCAAATACTTGCCAGTATGGATAAAACGAATCAAACACCGAACTCCGGCAAAACAAAATGGCAAACCTGGCTGTTGATTTTGTTTGTCTATGCAAATCCCTCACAGAAGCACTGAACCGGGCACTAAAACAAACCCCGGATAGTTTCAGCGCGCTCAATCTCAAAGCGTTCAGGCACGTTTACACACCACAGCGATCGAACGGGTCCTGTTGATTAGATTCTCTGGCTCAAATCATCTCATCCGAAATGAGCAGATGCCGGCAAGCCTTCGGTATTGAGCGGTGTATTAGCACGTGAATAACCTCCCATAGCCATGTCTTCAACGGAAAAGCTGGGTTGCTTCCATTCCAATAATTCTTCAATGATCAGGGCCGCATCCAATACCTCATTGTCATGTCCCGGGGGGCCCATTATGTGCAGTGAAACGGGCAAACCTTCAACTCCAAAACCCATCGGTACTGAACACGACGGCATGCCGGTGAGGTTTGCGTCATATAAAAATCCCGCCCAATCCAGCCATGGGTAGGTAATCGGTGTCGATCCAATTGTCGTCGGATGTGTAATACCATGCGAGAATGCCTCACAACCAAGCGTAGGGGTGACCAGTATTGAAGAACGATTACGCCGAAACATTTCCATGTAGGCATCGTGAATGCGCACCCTGTGCAGCTGCGCATCATCGACATCAATGTCTGAAATGCTTCCGCCAAATTTGATAAATTCCTGCGCGTAAATGCCCAGTTCACGGGTGTCCCCCGGCGAATAGGTGCTGGCCATATCCTTGTATTTGAACATGTCAGACGTCGCGGTAATCGCCCAGGTCGATACAGATGAGAGCAAACCGGGGTTATCGTATTTTAGCGTATGCCCGGCAGCAGACAGCTTATCAACAGCGGATCTGAATACCGCTCGAACATCGTCGTTTACAGGTGCAAAACCGAGGTCCTCTGATACAATTAAATTTAATCTGGAATTCTCCGCAACGCCTGACGGGCCGTCCCCGGGGGCACTATCGGTAAGGACTGAAAACATTAATTTCGCATCCTCAACGGATCGAGCCATGGGGCCGTAGGCTACCAGAGACTCCCAGTTTGGAAATCCGGGTTTTCTGGGCACCACACCGAAACTCGGCTTAAAACCGGTAATCCCGCTAAAGGCTGCAGGAATTCGAATCGATCCCCCACCATCGCCTCCGAGCGCCAAACTGCCGATACCCGCAGCAATCGCCGCGGCTGCGCCGCCCGAAGACCCACCCGGAGTTTTAGAAAGATCCCAGGGGTTTGAAGTGATTCCGTAGAGTGCTGAATAGGTTGTCCCGCTTAAACAATATTCTGGGCATGTCGTTTTTGCAAAAATGATGGCCCCGGCAGCTTCCAGGCGTTCCACTGCAAGAGAGGACTCTTCTGGAACATGATTTTGCAGGCTGAATGAACCATGCGTACAGGGCTCACCCGCATACCACTGTGAATCTTTGATGGTAACGGGTAGACCCGCCAGCGGCCCACCTTTGCCACGAGCGAGGTTCTTATCTGCTAACAAAGCAGTTTCGCGCGCCCGATCATATAGCCTGGCCGTTATCGGGTTCAAATAAGGCGCCATGCCCTCTAATTGAGTGATATTTGCATTCAGTAGCTCAAGTGCAGATATCTCGCCACGCTGCAATGCAGCGCGTTGTTGTGTAGCGGTTTGGTGTACCCAATACATATTAGTACGGTCCTGGTGAATTTATTGAGATGGTGAAGCCCGGGTGTATTCGGGCTTCACATAACTTTATACCGAATTCACACCTGTAAGTGTGACCTCGAATCCATAAACGAACACCTGCAGTGATGTTCTTTTGCAATCAATCGTTAGTAGATTACGGCCTCAGGAGCAGCAACCAATTCTTCAGGCACTAATGCAATTTCCGTCTCCAGCTGTTCCACCGGTGCGTATAGGGCAGCACAACGCTTCTTAATCTCTTCTTTAGAAACATGTTCCACGCGACTCGCCAGTGACCAGCGATGGCCAAAGGTATCCAATAACACCCCGGTACGATCACCCCAATAGGAATTAGCCGGATCACTGATGGCTATGGCACCAACCGCCAATGCGCTAGACCACAAGGCATCCACATCTTCAACATAAAGATGCAACTGGCTACCAGTATTGGCCTGGTACGTGGGCGATAACAGACCAAATTCTATTGATTCCTGCTGTAGAATAATGATTGAGTTTCCAATTTTGATGGTCGCCTGGACAGCAAAGCTGTCACCAGGATCATTGCTTTGTGTAAGCAGCGTAGCACCAAATGCCTGTGCATAGAAATCTACTGCAAGTTCCAGGTTATTTACGATCAGGCAGGGTGTCGCAGTTCGATAGCCTTTGGGAATCGGGGTTACTTTTTTAGCCATGGGATGAGTCTCCGTTATGAAAGTTGAATTAAAGGATAAAAACTTGAATATGGGTACATTATGTTCCATAATGTATCTACTTTAGTTTAAATTGTCAACACCATGGATCAAAGTGTTTCCCTCGGCATTGTCGGTGCCGTCACTCAGGCAGACCTCGCACCCATTCGCCAGGCAGGCCGTCTGGGTGAATATGCGCTGGTGTACCGAATCGAACGTGTGCACCAGGGGGGCGGATATGGAGACCAGGGCAAACACCCACTCGCCTGGGCTGTAGCGGTTTACGTGGATGGTCAGTTATGCCGTTTATTTAATGCGCGCGGCGCAGGCCGGGAGTGGAATAGCCTGGATAAACTAAGCCAATGGTTATGCGATCAGGGGTTCTGGTATTGGTGGACCCGAAATGATCTTGAACCACTCGGCACTGCGGCACCTGACCTGGATACCGACCAGGATGAAAATCTTAAACAGGAACCCTCCGAAGCTATCGACAGCCCCGAAGGCGTTCCGCCAGCTTTTGAATGATAGAACTACCACAGACAAGCTGAAGAAATACGCCAGGGTCTGAATTGCCTCGCCTTAAGACAGAGGTAGTTTAGGCTGGTAAGCCGTTTCATCCCGACTGGCATATGCAATCTCACAACGCTGCTCGCTAAAATGATCCATAGAAAAATGCCAATGGTGGTTTGGCCATAAATAGTCGATGCTTGTCTTGTGCGGTTTATAAACCGCCGTATAAAGCGTACCAAAACCCCGATGGTAAGCCGTGTTAAATACCGGTGGACGAAGAAAGCTCGCCAGCAGGCCCTCGGCCGTTTCATCTGAGTTCGTCATGATGGCCTGCACCGCACTTTCCCGCTCCAGAGTAGCCGTTGCCCAGGCATGACGCGCCCATTCTATTTTGCCCTGATGATTGGTTGCGACAGGCACCTGGCGCACCACCGGCGCCTTATCGGGTGTAATGTATACCGTGGCAAAGCGCTGTTGCGCATCAACCAGGGTGATATTGTAAGACATGTGCGTCGGTATCCGTTTCAGCACCTCAATGGCAGAGGGCGAATCCCGGCAAAACTCCAGGATATAACGCAAAATAATTGGGATACCAAAGCCTTTGCCCACATTCACCCTGCCCCCGAATGCCAGTGAAAGTGCCAGCCCGGATTCGTTGATTCCATCAAGTACGCCCCACAATCCATCGGTCATTGCAATGACCGCCTGGCCATTCCAGTTGGTCTTCAGGACGACACCTTCGAAACTGTTTACATTGTAGTCGTAGTTACGAATCAATACGGGTTCGTCGCCCGTCCAGACTGCCTGAGTACAGCCGGATAGATAAGCCGGCGGACAATACATTGATAAAAACCGCGCAGGCGAATCGCCTCCGCCTGCCAGCTCCGTCAAAACCCGGTAGGTCGCTTCGAGTTCCGGCATATGCAACCGGAGCTGTCTAATGCATTCTCCGTAGGAAGGGCGTGCCGCGTCTCCTTCGCTTAAGAACCATTTTTGATATTCCGGCCAGAAATGTTCAAACAGGCCAGCCCACTTTTCGCCGGCGCCTGGTTCGTCAATGGACTGAAATAATTTGCTGACGACTCGTCGGCGAGCACTCATCAATTTTATAGGATTTTGAATGCACCATCTTCCAGAGAAACCGGAGGGGTGGGCGCGTTTTCAGCCTGATCAAGTGAAACGGCTTTATAATGGCTGACAATACCCGCAGCCCAGGCCCTGGCTCGCTCGGTTAACTCAAAATCATCGTTCATCAGGCGACCACGGGTAATCAATATACCCAAATCTGCGCCTTTATAGCGATAATCTCCGGCACCACTGATACGCAGGTAAAATGCGTGGTTTTCATCCTCAACTGCGCGGCGATGATAATCAAACCGGGTGAAGGTCACAGAGTTATCATCCTGCAATCGCCAGATCCCTGACTCAGGAGCCTCGGTTATGTAGTCGACGCTATCGTCAACGTGTTTTATAACCAATTGACTCCAGTCGTCAACATTCTCCGGGTCAGCCCATCTTTCATTGAGCTCTTCAATATTTATGTCGAAATCAACGCCGGAAAACTCCAGCAGATGAAAAAGAAATAGTGGAGCATCCGCATGCGCAAAGGCGGCATGATTGGTCATAGAACTGGCCCCCGTTACTCTGGGGTTGAGTTCGCCAAGATACAGCTCACCGTTATCCAGATCGATGAGAAAATCGAGTTCGAAATAACCCCGATAGCCTTCTTCGCGTAAAGCCTCTCCAAAATCGCGGGTATATTGCCGGGCTTTATCTCTAATTTCAGGGGTAAA
>JAAELZ010000340.1 GCA_024226105.1 Pseudomonadota bacterium
ACTGGCCAGGTGCTTGAGGTAGGTATCCCGCGAGGAATCTGAATAGTGTGCCGGACGATCGGTACGGCCATGAAAGCCGCCCGCCAGTGCGATATGCTTAATTTGCTTGCCGGCATGAGCTCCACGGGCGCCGGTTGCCAGCCTGGCATTGATATCCGATATCCGTGCGGCGAGAGATACTGCTTCGGAGCCGGAGTTCAGGCACATAAAACCATCATAGGGGCAACTGTCCGGCGACGGGCCTATTTCCTTGCGCAAGGCATTGCTCATGCGAAGCTGTGAGAAATTGGCGGTCATGATATTTGCCATGACGTGGCGGCGGTTTATAACCTCCAGTATTTTCTCGGGTGCATGACCAAAGCCCAGCATGCCGTAACCGCCGGTATCATAGACCACCGCACCTTTCGCCGTGATCACCCAGGGGCCGCGAGCAGCCAGGGTAACATATGGGTTGACCGCTTCATCAGCATAAAAATTAATGATTTCGGCATGCATGCTAACTACCTGATCGATTTCATCAAGTGCCAGCATTTCAGGGAATTCCTGCTTTAACCCCTGGAAGATTTCGTAAGCTTCATCGATAGCCTGGCCCAGCTTCGGATCCTTTGCAGAAAATTTCTCAATTACGTCTTTGCTGAGCCCGTGGGTGGTTCGAGTGCCGCCGGAATTACGTATTTCGTTTAGTTTGTTGAAGAGGGACATGCTGAATCCTGTTGTTTTTGTTGTTACGTGCTTTCAAATCTGGTGGATGAGTTATACGGTGGATGCGCCTGCGGCTTATGCCACCCTGCAACGTGCCTTCGATGTTGTTTTGTAGTAATACCGATGGACGCGCTACGCCCGTAAATATTTATTTCGACCACCCTGCAATATTCGAGGCACGATGCAGGGTGTGATAAGCGAAGCGCATCCGCCATTTATTCATCTACTCAAACACGATTCCCTGCGCCAAAGGCAACTCGCCGCCATAATTCACAGTGTTAGTTGTCCGGCGCATATAAGCCTTCCATGCATCCGAACCTGACTCGCGCCCGCCGCCGGTTTCCTTTTCACCGCCGAAAGCACCCCCGATTTCAGAGCCCGAAGTGCCGATATTGACGTTGGCAATGCCACAATCCGAACCCGCGGGCGACATAAACAGTTCCGCTTCACGCATGCTTTCGGTAAAAATCGCGGAAGACAGGCCCTGTGGTACTTCATTCTGAATTGCAATCGCCTCATTTACGTTGCTGTAACTCAGGATGTACAAAATCGGTGCAAAGGTTTCCTGGTGCACGATTGGTGCATCGTGTTGAATGTTGACGATGGCCGGGCGCGCAAAATACCCGCCCTCGGGCACACCCTCGGTGACGCGTTCACCGCCAAATACGATTTCGCCACCCTGTGCTGTGGCTGAATCCAGCGCGGCCTGCATGGCCTCAAAACTCTGCTCATCGATCAGCGGCCCCACCAGCGTACCGTCTTTTGCCGGGTCTCCGACAGGTAGCGAGCCGTACGATTTTTTCAGCCGCTCTATCAGTTCGTCACGAATAGATTCATGCGCAATAACCCGGCGCAGGGTAGTGCAGCGTTGGCCGGCTGTTCCCGCCGCTGCAAATACGATAGCGCGTAAGGCCAGATCAATATCTGCAGTATCTGAAACGATCATGGCGTTATTGCCGCCAAGTTCCAGCAAAGAACGCCCGAGACGCGCTCCTACTGTTTTGCCAACGTGTTTGCCCATTATGGTTGAGCCGGTGGCGGAGACCAGCGGGAAGCGCTTATCCTCCGCGATTTTCCGGCCGATGTCGCGGTCGCCGACAATCACGCTGGAAACCCCGCGTGGGATCTCAGGCATGCTGTCCAGGGCCTTTTCGACCACCATTTGGCATGCCAGCGCACACAAGGGTGCTTTTTCTGAAGGTTTAAACACCATCGCATTGCCACACACCAGCCCGATCATGCTGTTCCACGACCAGACTGCCATTGGAAAGTTAAACGCGGTAATCACCGCAACCGGGCCCAGCGGGTGCCATTGCTCCATCATGCGATGGCCGGGTCGCTCGCTGACAATGGTTTTGCCGTGCAACTGGCGTGACAGGCCGACTGCAAAATCACAGATATCAATCCACTCCTGAACTTCACCCAGTGCTTCGGGCATAATTTTCCCGGCTTCGAGAGTGATGACTCCGGCCAGATCTTCCTTGTGCTCTCGCGCAATGTTGCCAATGCGCCGAACCAGTTCTCCGCGTAGGGGTGCGGGCAGGGCCTGGTATTCACGGAAGGCTTTTTCGGCACTTTTGATGGTCTGTTCAAGTTGTTCAGCCGATGCGTTTTTAAAACGTGCAATCTCGCTGCCATCAATGGGAGAGGACACCGTGAATTCAGTACCATTGCCCACAGCTTTGGTCTCGCTATTGAGCAAGCCGGGGTAGAAACCTCCGGACTGAAGTTTATCGATGCCAAGGTTTTGCAGAAATTTATGTGTCATGGGGCGTTTCTCTGTGAAATGTTCATATTGATTATCATCCATATCATATCGGTTGAACGTCCGAATGGGAAATACCGGCTTTCTACAGGGGGTCTAGGAAGAAGCTATAGAGGCGCTTCGCTTGGACTACCTTGCATCCTGCTACCTCAATAATAATGCACGGATTGCAGGGTGGATAAGCATAGCGCATCCACCAAAACAGTCCCCGCCATTTATAAGTAATCAATCCCTTTTGACGCTATCAATTGCACTCAACAACACCGGCGGCAGCGGCTTATCTTTGGCATAGGCCAGCCCAACCATACGCTCAAGCGACAGATCTTTAATTTCCAGTAGCGCCAGCCCTGCCCAGCCGTCGGTGGACTGTTTGGGCACGATGGATACACCCAGGCCGGCGGCCACCA
>JAAELZ010000341.1 GCA_024226105.1 Pseudomonadota bacterium
GGGTTCAGAGGTTCATATTATTGGAGAATCAGGAAATACCCTGGCGACACTCCCAAATCAAATGATAGCGTGACGCACCTTAGCCGAGACCCACTCACTGATAATGACCGCCACTAGAATAAGCGCCAGAATAACTGTTACCTGCGGCCAGGCCAGAATGTTCAGCGATGACTGTAGTTGCAGGCCAATACCGCCCGCACCCACCAGGCCCAGTACGGTTGATTCACGAATATTGATATCCCAGCGGAAGACCACGATGCCCGCAAAGGCCGGCAGAATCTGCGGGACAATGCCATAGGCGATGATCTGCGCCCTGCTGGCGCCTGTGGCAGTAATCGCTTCGACCTGGTTAGCATCGATTTCTTCGATCGCTTCGTACAATAATTTGGCAGTAAAACCAATCGAACGCAATGCAATGGCAATGGTACCGGCAAATATACCCGGGCCGATGACAGACACCAGTAACAGCGCCCATATCAACGAATTGATGGATCGTGAAGAGACGATAATCAACAGAGCCAACGGACGCAGAAAGGTCTTATTCGGCGTGGTATTACGCGCTGCCAGAAAAGCCACCGGAACCGCGAAAACCAGTGCCAGCGCTGTCCCCAGGGTGGCAACGTTTATGGTATCCCACAAAGGCTCCCAGAGCTCCGATAGATAGCTCCAGCGTGGTGGCCACGCCCGCCCGCCAATATCAGCCGCAATGCGCGGTGCATCGTAGACAAAATACCAGGTCGTACTTTCTGAAATAACAAACCAGCAGTACATAAAAATAGCGACTCCGCACAACCAGGTAAACCACACCTGAAGCTGCTTATTGCGGTCACGACGCTGCCAGACCTTTAACTCATTATTTTGTACGACTGGCATTATTGTACCCTTGCGCGGATGATGCTCGAGGAATATTCCAGCACCATTACAATCACGATAATTGAAATGATAATCGCCGCGGCGGTATCAAACTCGTAACGATCAAATGCGGTATTCAGGGTTGCGCCCACGCCGCCGGCACCCACCAGGCCCAACACCGCGGATTCACGAAAATTGATATCCAGGCGGTAGATAGACAAACCAATGAGACGTGGCATGACCTGCGGTTGCACACCGTAGTTAATCCACTGCATCCAGCCCGCGCCCGTTGCGGTGATCGCTTCTGCCTGTGTGCGATCCATATCTTCGATATCTTCCGCCAGCAACTTGGCTAAGAATCCGATGGTGGCAAAAGACAGCGTAATGAAACCCGCCAGCGGCCCAAACCCAAAAATGGCAACCATCAATATGGCAACAATAATCTCGTGTAGCGCACGGGAAACCGCGATAATGCCCCGGCAAAACAGGTAAACCGGGGTTGGGGCCAGATTACTTGCCGCACCCAGCGCGATCGGAATGGAAATTGCGATACCCGCCACGGTTGAGGTCACCGTCATGATGATGCTTTCCCACAAACCATCTCGAATGTCCGTCCAACGCGTAACAAAATCCGGGTGACTAAAGGCGGCCACAAACTTCCAGCCGCGGTCGAGCCCCTCGTATACACGCGACCAGTTCACATCGTAAGACCCGATAGCAA
The DNA here is from genome assembly GCA_024226105.1 of Pseudomonadota bacterium. Taxonomy (GTDB): domain Bacteria; phylum Pseudomonadota; class Gammaproteobacteria; order Arenicellales; family Poriferihabitantaceae; genus JAAELZ01. The sequence goes on from JAAELZ010000341.1 coordinate 1,574, forward strand.
AATAAAGATAAATCAGGGTTCCGACTAACAGCCCGTATCGAAGCGCGGGGCTACTGATCACCGGTGGGCGTTTCCAGGTTCGCGGTGAAGCTGCTGTTTGAGTGTTCATTGTAAAAGCCGGCTCTGCTTGAGGTTCAGATTATGCAATTGCATCACTGTCATCTTCATCCTCGTCATCAACGGTTTCAATCGTCGCTTCCCAA
>JAAELZ010000342.1 GCA_024226105.1 Pseudomonadota bacterium
ATTTGGCCTTGAGCACGGTAGCATTAAATGCACGGTTTTGATCGAAACCATTCCCGCCGCATTTCAGATGGATGAAATTCTGTATGAACTACGCGATTATATCGTAGGTTTAAATGCCGGGCGCTGGGATTATATTTTCAGCGTCATCAAGCGTTTTCGCAACAATGCCGGCTTTGTGTTGCCTGATCGTGCTGGCATCACCATGGAAACCGGGTTTCTCCGCGCCTACTCACGCCTGCTGATTCAAACCTGCCATAAACGTGGCGCACACGCCATGGGCGGAATGGCTGCACAAATTCCGATCAAACGCGATCCGCAGGCAGATGCTGCTGCAAAAGAAAAAGTACGCCTGGATAAGATTCGTGAAGCCACCGACGGCCACGATGGTACCTGGGTCGCGCATCCCGGCCTGGTGCCCATCGCGATGGAGGTATTCAACGAATACATGCCCGAAGCCAATCAAATCAATAAGTCACACGCGGCGCATGATATGCAGATCAGTGCGGCAGAATTACTGGATACCCCGAAGGGTGATATTACCGAAGCCGGGTTCGTGCTCAACATCACCGCAGCATTACACTACATCGCCGCCTGGTTAGGCGGGCGGGGTGCGGTGCCTATATTTGACCTGATGGAAGACGCAGCCACCGCTGAAATTTCGCGCGCCCAGTTGTGGCAGTGGGTTCACAACGGGCATTGCGCCTTGAGTGATGGAACGGCCATTACGGCCGACTATTTCAGCGCACAGCTGGAACGCATAAGCAATGAAATAGCGCAACAAACCGGCGGGGGTTATACCGAACAGCACTACCCCGCTGCCGTTAAATTACTGGGTGAACTGGTACTCGATGAGAATTTTGTCGAATTCCTGACCTTGCCCGCTTACGAACTAATCAACTAATTTACCAGTATTTTATAGAGGAATCGACCATGACCCGTGAGCAACAAATCAAACAACTCCAGGACGACTGGGATACCAACCCGCGCTGGAAAAATGTTAAACGCGACTATACCGCTGAAGATGTAGTACGCCTGCGAGGCTCACTACAGCCCGACTACACGCTCGCTACACGCGGTGCAGAAAAGCTCTGGGAGCTGGTCAATGGCGGCGCTAAAAAAGGCTATGTGAACTGCATGGGCGCGATTACCGCCGGCCAGGCAATGCAACAGGCCAAAGCAGGCATTGAAGCAATCTATCTTTCCGGCTGGCAGGTAGCTGCGGACGGCAACACCTCTGAAACCATGTATCCGGATCAATCGTTGTATGCCTATGACTCCGTGCCTACCATGGTACGTCGCATCAACAATACTTTCAAACGCGCAGATGAAATCCAATGGTCGCGTGGTATCAACCCTGAAGACGAAAACGGTATCGAATATTTCCTGCCCATTGTGGCTGATGCAGAAGCGGGTTTTGGCGGTGTGCTCAACGCCTACGAACTGATGAAAAACATGATCGCCAATGGCGCCGCTGCTGCGCACTTTGAAGACCAGCTAGCCGCGGTTAAAAAATGCGGCCACATGGGCGGCAAGGTTTTGGTTCCAACACAGGAAGCGACACAAAAATTAACCGCAGCACGGCTGGCGGCAGATGTTATGGGTGTTCCGACCATCGTACTCGCGCGCACCGATGCCGAAGCGGCCAACCTGCTGACCTCAGATGTTGATCCGTACGATCAACCTTTCTGCACGGGAGAACGCTCCTCGGAAGGATTTTACCGGGTTCGAAACGGATCCGAACAGGCCATCTCGCGCGGAATCGCCTACGCACCTTACGCTGACCTGGTGTGGTGTGAGACGGCGGTCCCGGATATCGGTTTCGCGCGTGAATTTGCGCAAGCGGTGCGTGCTGAAAACCCCGGGCAGCTGCTGGCCTATAACTGCTCACCTTCGTTCAACTGGAAGAAAAACCTGAACGACAGTCAAATCGCCAGCTTCCAGCAGGATCTGAGTGATCTCGGTTACAAGTACCAGTTCATTACCCTCGCGGGTATCCATAACCTCTGGTACAACATGTTCGACCTGGCACACGAATACGCGCAGGGCGAAGGCATGAAGCACTATGTGAATAAAGTACAGGAACCCGAATTTGCGGCCGCTGAGAAGGGCTACACTTTTGTCGCCCACCAGCAGGAAGTCGGCGCGGGTTACTTTGATGATGTTACTACCGTCATTCAGGGCGGATCCTCCTCGGTAACGGCACTGACTGGCTCAACTGAAGAAGATCAGTTCTAGCCTAAACCGTTCGTTACTCTTGTCAGGGTGTGCAGATTGATTTATTGTCTGCTCACCCTTTTTTTTCATCATTAGTGAACTCAAGACCTCAATCCCTGCAAATCGCACAAACCATCCTCGATGGTTTTGATCACCATTTCTCTCTGTTCAGCGATATCACCCGTGATGCTAAGCAACGCTTTGAAACGGCAGACTGGGAAGGTGATAACCACGCCCGTGTTGAACGCATTGCCTACTATGACGCACGGGTAAGGGAATCAGTAGAGATTCTGCACAATGATTTTGACCTTGAGTTTCATGATCAGAAATTGTGGCAACAGGTTAAGCTGCAATATATGGGCCTGTTATACGAACACAAACAGCCCGAACTGGCGGAAAGTTTCTACAACTCCGTGTTCTGCCAGTTGTTCGAACGGCGCTATTACAAAAACTCGCACATTTTTGTTCGGCCCGGCTTGTCCACCGATGTCAGTGACATGGATAGCCCGGCCTATCGCAGTTACTACCCGAACACCGACGGCATAGAAAAGACGCTACATAGTTTGCTCACGTCATTTAATCTAGACATTGAGTGGGAGAATTTTGATCGTGATATTGGCCGGCTTAGCGACGCCCTTGCACCAGTATTAATCTCCCCGCCTCTGGGCAGTGAAACCTGCCAGATACAGATCATCACCACCCTGTTTTTTCGCAATAAAGCGGCCTACATCGTTGGTAGAACACGCATCGCCGGCATCATATCAGGTTTCGTTATTCCCTTACTGCGCACCGATGATGGAAAAATATACGTTGACGCGCTGATTAGAGAAACACAGGCTCTGGCGATTATTTTTAGCTTTACGCGAGCCTATTTCATGGTAGATACCCAGGTTCCCTCCGCGCTGATTGATTTCCTGCAAAGCATCCTGCCAAGCAAAACAAAATCGGATCTATATACTTCCATCGGTTTTCAAAAACAGGGGAAAACTCTTTTTTATCGGGATTTTCTGCACCATCTTACGCATTCATCCGACCAGTTCATCGTCGCGCCCGGTATCGAAGGCATGGTCATGAGCGTGTTTACCCTGCCGTCGTTTCCGTATGTATTTAAAGTTATCAAGGATAAATTTGCACCGCCCAAGAAGATTACCCGCCAAATCGTCAAAGATAAATATCTGTACGTAAAAACCCACGACCGGGTCGGGCGTATGGCTGACACCCTGGAGTTTTCGCACGTCGCCTTCCCCATTGATCGAGTTTCACCTGAGTTACTGGATAAACTTCAACACGACGTCGCGACCGGATTAAGCATTGAAGGAGATCAGCTCATAATCCGCCATTTATACATCGAACGGCGTATGGTACCGCTGAATATTTACCTGGGCCGGGCACAGGAAGGGGCACTTGAGCACTTGGTCAGGGAATATGGGAACACGATCAAAGATCTAATCAAGGCCAATATATTTCCGGGCGATATGCTGCTCAAGAACTTCGGTGTAACGCGGCAAAACCGTATTGTTTTTTATGACTACGACGAGATAATGCCGATGAAAGAAATTCGCGTGCGTGCCATACCACCTGCACGCACACCGGAACAGGAAATGGCAACTGAACCCTGGTATCGGGTTGAAGAAAATGATTTTTTTCCGGAGCAATTCGAGCATTTTGTGATGAGCTACCCGAAGGTTCGCGAGTTGTTGCTCAAACATCACGCCGATCTGCTGGACCCGAAATATTGGCAGGGAATTGTTCAGAGTCTTGAGCTTGGGGTGCGGGCGGATGTGTTTCCTTATTCCCGAAAGAACCGTTTTAGCGAGCGTTCTGTGTAAAGGAAGCCGTCACGAGTATAAAAGCAGGATAAACACCCGGCTCCTCTCCAGATAATCCAGTATCTTTTTGATCACCAACTGATAAAGGAGGAGGATTAATCAGGGCATTAGCCCGCCATCAAGTTTTGGGTCAGATCAATCATGTGACCGATCCACGGCAGGATGAGCAGCAAAACCATTACATTGGCCACCAGCAAGGCGGAAACCGCCCAGTGATTTTCGGCCATGGGTGCTTCAGTTTGTGGATCATCAAAATACATGGTTTTTACGATACGCAAATAATAGTACGCCCCGATCACCGCCAGCAGAACCGCGACGACCGCAACCCAGATCAGGTTCACCTGAATCAAGCTCAAAATCACCGAAAATTTGGCGAAAAAGCCTGCAAATGGCGGGATGCCCGCCATTGAGAACATCAGCATCAGCATTAAAAAGGCCATCATCGGGCTACGTTGTGACAAACCCTGAAAATCGCTAATTTGATCATATTCAGTTTCTTTGTCTGACAGCAATAAAATCAAACCAAAGGCACCAAGGCTCATCACCGCATAGACCAGTACATAAAAGAGGGAGGCGCCGTACCCCGCTGCGACGCCACTTAATATTCCAAACAGGAAAAACCCCATATGCGAAATGGTGGAGTACGCCAGCATGCGTTTAATATTGCTCTGCGCAATAGCAATGATATTACCCACCGCAACCGATAACAGTGCCAGAATGATAAGCATACCCTGCCACTGATCATGGCCGATTTGCAATGTGTCAACCAGCAGGCGAATCACCATGGCAAAGGCCGCAATCTTGGGGGCAGCGGCCAGATAAGCGGTAACCGAGGTTGGCGA
>JAAELZ010000343.1 GCA_024226105.1 Pseudomonadota bacterium
ACCAAACTCACATCATTCACATTTTTCCTGGCAGTGATCAGCACTGTTTGTGCCGCTTTGACCATGTTCGCAAACTTGCTTATAGCATCGCAACTTGCGTACCTCTTCTGGCATCTCACGCTGGCTTCGATGCTTGCGGTATTGCTGGTGCTGGGGGCTATCGCAATCCTGTCGTTAGTGATGGGAATTGTTCATAGACATGCAACATTAGAAGTTTGAGAAAAGGGGTCGGAGCGAGGTTTTAGTAAGCCATACACGCAGATTGGCGTGAGGTAATTCGCCCGGCTGGTTGCTGGAATCGCCGCGCTGTATCCCACAGGAGCACATGGTCAGATACGCTTACGATCTAACAGGCTTGTGACACAAAATTGGCACAAAGCCGATTTAGGCTGGCCTGAAATGGCCGAAAAGTGGCTGTAAGTCCTTGATAAAAATGGTGGGGCGTCCGGGTCTCGAACCCAGGACCACCTGATTAAAAGTCAGATGCTCTACCAACTGAGCTAACGCCCCCCATGAAGGTTTTGACAGCGATGCCGCCAAAGGGGCGCGAATTATGCGAATTTAGGTGCCTAATGTCAATCGGGAATCGAAAGGAATTACAATTATTTGCCTGCATTTGCGGCCTTCAGGCGATGATGATCGGCGACCGGCATTTGCTTACGTAATTCATTCATTGAATCTGCATCAAACGGGCAATAAATGCTTCCCGGGCGGTTTTCGAGTTGGTCGATAATTTCTCCCCATGGATCGATGCACAGACTGTGTCCCCAGGTTTTACGCCCATTAGAATGGGTGCCGCATTGTGCGGGGGCGATGATGTAGACCTGGTTTTCGATGGCGCGGGCGCGCAGCAGGGGTTGCCAGTGTGCCCGCCCGGTTGGTACGGTAAATGCGGAAGGAACCACGATAATTTCAGCGCCTTTGTTACGTAGCGCCTGGTATAACTCGGGGAAGCGAATGTCGTAACAAATGCTGAGCCCGACACGGGTGAAACCCAGATCGACGACTACGAGCGATTCTCCGCCCTTGATTGTGGCCGATTCGCAGTAGGCTATTCCGTCATTTACTTCGGCATCGAACAGATGAATTTTGTCGTAGCGTGCGGCCAACGTGCCATCGGGGTTATAAACAAGTGTGGTATTGGTGACTCGACTATTATTATCGTCGGGGGCGATTATCCGATGGCTGCCACCTATGATCCACAGGTCTAGTTCACTTGCAGATTGAGAAAGGAATTCTTGAACCTGGCCATGGCCCTCGGTTTCTGCAGTATGCCTCGCCTTGTCTTCATCTCCAAGCCATGCGAAATTTTCAGGCAGCACCGCACAGGCAGCGCCATTTTGTTTGGCCGCCTTTAGCTGTATAAACACAGTATTCAGGTTTTCTTCGAGCTTATCGCTGGAATTGAGCTGGATAGCCGCGAGCAGGGGATGTTTTATGTTTGGATGTTCTGACATGTCATCTAGGATACCAGAACTGGATCAGGATGCAGCGCCTGGATCGCTTTTGTAGTGACATGACAGGGCTGAAGCCCTGTATTTTATTACAGCGTGTAGAACAGGTGGTTACCGACCTGGCCAACGAGTTGATCGTCGTCTCTCCAGTTTGGTGAAACGGCTACGGTGTGATAATGTGTTGCTTCGCCTACGCCTGGCCAGTTTCCGCCGTCGATGAAGAGTTGGGCGATCTCGATTGCATTAATCCACGCTTTGGTATCTGTAACCGTGTGATATTTGTGTTTAAGTTCTGTCCAGCTAAATTGTTTGTTTTGCCAAACAACTTCACATACCGTATTCGGATAATATTTGCTTTTGACGCGGTTCATTGTCACTGCCGCGACTGCGAGTTTGCCTTTTTCAGGTTCACCGCGTGCTTCGTGGTAGATGTTCATCGCCAGGCAGCCCAGCTCCTGGCCGGAAATTGACCCGGGTAGCATTTCGGCGTTCGCAGTGCTCAGACCTGATGAGAGCATCATCAGGGCGGCGCTAAGTATCAGCGCTTTCAGGTGCTTTAGTAATGTGTGCTCTCGCATGACAAAATTCTGTAAATCTTAGTTCAGGTTGAAATCTATTCAGGGTTCTGTCG
>JAAELZ010000344.1 GCA_024226105.1 Pseudomonadota bacterium
ACTGGCCACTGCAACGGTTTACGCAAACTGCTTGTGCATTGAATCAAACGCACCGGGTAATTTTCACCGGAACCGCCGCTGATCGTGACGCGATTTCGTCCAGCTTGAATGACCTCCCGGAGGCAGCAAAAATCGTGAATTTTGCCGGCCAGCTCGATTTGGCTGAACTGGCGGAATTAATGTCCCACGCCGGGCTTGTGATCAGTGGTGATAGTTTTCCAATGCATCTCGCGACAGCAACAGGCACACCGCTGGTTACCCTGTTTGGCCCGACGGACGAGCGTAAAACCGGGCCACGATCTGCCAATAGCCTGGTGTTGCGCCCGGATGACTGCCGGCGCTGTGATAAACCTGCTTGTGCACGTGCCTGCCTGGCGCAGATTTCCGTGTCGCAGGTGGAATCGGCTTGCCGGGTGGTTCTCGGCCGGGAAAGTATTGATCGGAGCGATTGATCCAATCCCGGGAGTTTGTTGTTTCGCCAGTCTGTCGGACTGTGCTGTCTTGAACGAAACAGGTTAAGTCTGACAGACTCTAGACCTTGCTGGCGTTGAGTGTGCCGGTCAGATCAGCATTTTTTTCAATGAGCAGCAATTTGCATTCTGCGTCACCGCTTACCGGGCCGGACAGTGAGTTGCCCGAAACCGTGGCCTTGACGACAGCATTACCTACACAGGTGATGCCGTCTTCAGATTCAGTTACGGTAAAAGCAATCTCAAGCTTATTTCCATTGATGACACCGTTGACAGTTTCCCCGTCTATGGTCATGGTGACCGTTCCGTTGTCACGAATGACGATGGTTGTAGCGAGCGTATCGTCCCCGTCTACGCCATCACCTTCGTATTCCACTTCCATCGCGCCTTTGTAGGTACCAGCGTATTGGGCGGATTCAGCGCCGCCATCACTGACAGAAGAGCCCCCGCCACTGGAGGATATTCCATCGTCTTCCGAGCAGCCGACAAGGCTGAGTATGAGTGTGCAGGCGATAAGGGCGGAGCGTATTTTTAATTTCATAGTGTCAAGGCTGAAGGTAGATGTTAGTAATCTGCCCGGAGGGCAGGCGAATGGAGGTGATTCAATTTGAGTGGGTAAGGCGTAATCGAGGGCGCGATTTATTGAGGAACCGGGTCTGACTGTACTTGCGGGTAGCCATTCCTTCTGAGCGTGTCTTCAATCGTTGCACGGTTAGAACCTTCTATTACTATTTCACCGATGGTGATGGTTGGAACACGCAGGGAGCCGACCAGATCAAGCAAAATCTTCTGTGCTTCAGGGTCGTTGTCCACCTGTGTTTTGTCGTAAGGCACGTTATTGGATTCCAGTATTCTACTCACCAGGTCGCAGCTGTCGCAATTCTCAGCAATATAAAGCATCACCGGGTTTTCCTGCATGGCGCGTGATCGGGCTATCTCGGCATTGGTGTCCCCGGTGCGTGTACC
>JAAELZ010000345.1 GCA_024226105.1 Pseudomonadota bacterium
AACTACGGCAACGGCCTCAATTATGTTCGCGCAGTTCGTTCCTGGCATTGATGTTGGGTATTTGAGCATTTGGCTCTTTGGGCCTTTGAGTCTTTGAAAATTTGCTGTTCGGGGGTCTGGGGGTGTCCCCCAGCCGCTTCGGCGAAGCCGGAATTTTTTTTGAAGAGACCACCACGAAAGACACGAAAGAAAGCGAGTGAGAGGATGAGGGGATGAGAAACTGCGAGGGCATGACGCCACTCTTCGCAATCTCTTACCTTCTTACCTTACTTTCTTCAAGTGCCATGAATTATTCATATGAATGCCTGGACTGCCAGGCGCAGTTTTCCAGCCCCAAACGCGGCACCTGCGTCATATGCGATTCGCCGCAGCTTGACGAAATTCCGCCGCTGGCCCCGTTGTGGGAATGCGCGGAGCTGGGAATGGTCACGAACAGCTTTGATACGGAAAGGACGCGACATCTATGAGCACACCTGCTAAAAGCCATTCAATCAGAAGAGTCCTGTTGGCGTTAGCCGCCCAGATTCCAGTTGTAGGCGTGGCCTATAACTGGTGGGCCGAAGCGCTGGCCCATCCGCTTGCAGCGGCCTTACTGGCGCTGGCCTATGAGGGCGGCGTGCTGGTGTGGAGCATCTTGGGCAAGGACGTCTGGGAAACGTTGAAGCCGGATATGGTGAAGGCCACAGCGGATTGGGTGAAAGTGGCGGCATTGAATGGGGTTTCCGGATTTCGCAAGCGTTATAAGAAACATATCCTCTTTGAACACCGAGTCTTCGGGTCGAAGGGGTTGCGGACGCCGGGACAGGGAATTTTAGAGTTGGCGCAGGTGTTTGTGGAATTGCAGATCGCTCCCAGCCATATGCTGCAAGTCAGTTCCAATCCGCTAGCTGCCAAAATTTTACCGGGCAGTCAGCCCGTGTGGGCGTTTTTACAGCGTTTCAAAAAGAAAGAAGCTACAGCGCTCGCCATTCTTGGTCCGCCCGGATGCGGCAAAACCACGCTGCTCAAAAACTTGGCGCTCACTTTTGGTGCCAACCGGCAGCGACAGCACAGGTTACGCGCCTATACACCGGTGCTGCTCTTTTTGCGCGAACATGCCGACAGGATCGTGGAGCAATCGCCGCCGCTGGCAGAACTAACCCAGGCTCACTTTAGTAATCAGAAACGCTATTCGGAACTTGACCCGCCGCCCCACTGGTTTGCCAGACATCTGAGGGCCGGGCGCTGTCTGGTGATGCTGGATGGATTGGATGAAGTCAAGGAAGATCAGCGGCAGGCTGTTTCAACCTGGGTCGACCGCCAGATTCGCGAGTATTCGCGCTGCCGTTTTATCCTTACCGCCCGGCCACAGGGCTATGTGGACGCGCCGCTGGCCCGGGCGCACGTCCTGGAAGTCCTGCCTTTTCAAGTTGAACAGGTCGAACGGTTTGTGCGTAACTGGTATCTGGCAACCATAATCATTCAGTCAGGCAAAGATGACGCCGGCATGCGGCATGATGCCGAACGCGATGCCGACGATCTGCTGCGACGCCTGAATGAACAGCCGGGGTTGCAGGAATTAACCGTCAATCCGTTGCTGCTGACCATGATCGCTAATGTGCACAATTATCGTGGTGCATTGCCGAAACGCCGGGTGGAGTTGTATGCCGAAATCTGCGATGTGCTGCTGGGCCACTGGCGCAGCGCCAAGGGCATTGACGATGAGTTGAGCGCCAAACAGAAGCGGGCCGTCTTGCAGCCGCTGGCCGAGGACATGATGGGAGAACGGACGCGGGAGTTTACGACACAGGATGTGCTGGCAGCGATAGAGCCACACCTGAAAGGGTTTGGGCTGGCAACAACTGAGGCACCTGTATTTTTAAAAAACCTTCAAGACCATAGCGGTTTACTGTTGGAGAACGAAACCGGGCTTTGGGGCTTTGCGCATTTAACATTTCAGGAGTATCTGTGCGCCGCCCATTGGCATGAAACCGGCAAACCGATACACTGGACCCCTGAGCAGTTGCAGGTGTGCATTGAAGATGACTGGTGGCATGAAGCATTGCGCCTGTATGCGGCCCAGACCGTTGACGCCACCTCGTTGGTACGGACCTGCATGCAAATTGATACGGCAGAAGCGCTTAAATTGGCCCAAAACATCACTAATGAAGCCCTGAAAGTGGATCCGGCCCTGCGGGAAGGCATGACCAAAGCTCTGGTTGAACGTAGTACGATACAACTCAGATCGACGCCTGAAAGAGTTCTTGAAGAGGCTGCCCCGGAAGCCTTTGGTATTAGTGGCGTTCCCGGAAGGCCATTGGAATATATTCAGAATCAATATGAGGTGCAAGGCGATGTTGTGATTGACCATGCCACCGGCCTGATGTGGCAAAAGGCAGGGTCGGAAAATTGGGTGCCGTATCACAAGGTACAGGATTATATTAAAGACCTAAATGTCCGAAAATTTGCCGGCTTCGATAGTTGGCGAATTCCAACTATTCCGGAACTCATATCATTGTTGGAACCGGAAAAACAGTCAAACGAACTATACATCAGCACAGTCTTTAAAACCTCTGGGGGTGATGACTTTGACTGGTATTGGAGCGGCGATTTTTATCAAATAAAAGGCGAAAGTTCGCCGGAGTCGGCGTGGAGCGTTAACTTCGGCAGCGGCTTCGTGGACTGGGTCAGCTTCAGCAGCAATCGCTGTGTTCGCGCAGTACGTTCCTGACAATGTTGGCTATTTGAGCATTTGGATCTTTGAATATTTTCTTGGGGGTATGGGGGTTTCCCCCATCGAAATTTTTTTTGAGGATTTCACATCTCGAAAAGACACGAAAGACATAGAACGCTGATGGGACTGATCGGCCTCATGTTCACTGATTATTTATCCATGCAGCGCCAGCAAACATCCGCAGGAACGTCTTTTTCGGGTATGTTCATGCGGCCTGATGGGAGCCGTTTAAGCGGTTGGCACTCTCAAAGCCGACTGGATGGGTCGCAGGAAAAAAATCACGGCGTACAGGCCGGTTTCTGACAGCGAGAAGATTATTTCCTTGACGATAATATAAACTGTTTATATTTTATAAATCAATGGACGTAACACGCATGGATGATAGAGAATTAACACGAAAACTGATGTATGATCATGAGTGGACGCAAGAAGACCTTGCCGCGCAGTTGGGAGTAACTCAGCCGATTATTTCGCGTGTATTGAATCGAAAACAAAACTTCCGACCGGCTGTAAGAAGACTTGCCGAAAAGCTCGTGAAAGGATAGTCATGCATTCGAAACAATTACTGAGGCGTACATTATCGCCGAAAGCCTTTTGGAAAGTCAATAAGTGCCTGGCACGAAAGTTAGGCCATGTTGAGACAATTCTCTTAAGCGAATTAATCTATCAGGAGGAATTGGCAGAGCAGCGGGGAGAACTCACAGAAGACGGGTTCTTTTCAATGACAATGGCGGAATTAGAAGCCTACACTGCTATTTCGGAAAGCTCACAAAAACGATTCTGTAAGCGCTTGGAAAAACATCGCTGTCTCGAAACAGCGTTACGGGGTATCCCCCGTCAAAAATATTACCGAATCCAACATGAATATATAGAAGCAATGCTCAAACAGCCTGAAACCGGGCAAAGTCTCCATAAAGGCCAAAATGACCTTTATGGAGAGACAAAAATGACCTCTCAGGAGAGACCAAATCGGACTGACAGGCAAGGTCAAAATGGCCTTTCTATTCCTTATTCGAAAAAGAATGAAGAAAAGAATGAAGAAAAGAGGAACACATCCTCACCGGAACTTTCATCAAACGAATTTTTGGGGAGAGTATTGGATAATTTGCAAAAACGAATGAACGCACCATCATTCACCACATGGTTGCAACCTGTAAAAACGATTCGAATGCACGACTCACATTGCATCATTGAAGTTCCTGACGAGACCTTTGTATATTGGTTAGATACGTATTATACAAAACTTTTCCAGGAGATTATAAAGGAGGTGACTGGACAGCAAGTGACTGTAGAATTTCGCGTAGAACTTCCAAATTAAACGTCATAAAAGGCAGGAGTTCACAAAGAACGCCGGTGGGAGGGTACATCTCACTAAAGGTTCCCCAACCACCGACGCCGTGACACTTAACGCGCATTGCTGCGTGTTAAGGCCATTTTCTTTATACCCTCCTGACATGAATTATGTCAAGAAAATCCTTCTCTCACGCCCGAAAACCGCGT
>JAAELZ010000346.1 GCA_024226105.1 Pseudomonadota bacterium
TGGGGGTACTTCGGGCATCGGACTGGAAATTGCCAAGCTATTACAGGCGGCAGGTTCCGATGTGGTGACGGTTAGCCGTCGAGGATCTCTCGGTGAAAACAATCAGGGTATGATCTGCGAGACCGCCGATGTTCTGGATCGAGATGCACTAGAAACGCTATTTGAAAAACATGTAGGGTTTGATTATCTGGTAAACGCTGCCACCGGTGGTACGCGTGCAGTCGGCCCTTTTTTAGAAATGGATATGGATGGCTTCCAGGCATCCTTCGCTAAACTTTGGGGATATACCAATACGGTACGACTTGGTGCCCCGAAGATGGCAAAAGAAGGGGCGATTGTATTGATCAGTGGCTCACCGGCACGCAAATGGCGTCCGGGTATGCTGGCAATAGGCACGGTCGGCAATGCGGTCGAAGGCTTTATCAAACTGGCAGCGAATGAAGTTGCGCCTATTCGTATCAATGGCGTCTGCCCAGGCCTGATCGATACGCCGATGTTTGCCCACGAAGGCAAAGCTCGACAGGCTTATTTTGATCAATCTACAAAAGACAATTTAATTCCGCGCGTGGGTAAGCCCGAAGAGGTTGCTCAGGCAGCGATATTCTTACTCGATAATCAATTCGTTACCGGTAGCATCGTCGATGTGGATGGCGGAGTTATAGCAAGCTGATTCAGATATTCCCAACCGCTATGTCGTAAATTTATTTTGATTGGTCGTTCTTACTCCTAGAGCGGTTTTTGATTTCGGATATTCTGTGGTCGTTAACTCTCAGGAAAAGCAGAACAATGGCAATACCAACACAGGTCAAATACTTAATCATAGGCGCGGGTATCCATGGATTGAGTACCGCCTATCATCTGGCTCAACGTTTAAAGGCCCAGGGCAAGGGCGATGGTCGGGATATTCTCATAATCGACAAGGGCGGTATTGCCGTCGGGGCATCGGGCATTGCATGTGGTGTAGTACGCAATAACTACTTCCAGCCTGCGATGCGTGAACTCATGGCGCACAGTGTTGATGTCTGGGAAACTGATCCCGAAGGCTATAGTTATCATCCAGTTGGATATATGCAAA
>JAAELZ010000347.1 GCA_024226105.1 Pseudomonadota bacterium
CAGGGTGCCTTTTTCGCAGCTTCCCCGCTGATTGAAAGAGGCGGCCTGAACGAGGAAACTCTGTTTGCGGCTATCGAGAAGCAACTGCATGACAAGTTCGGCAGCAAGGGTGACAAAATGGTTGAAGACAATTTGCGTGTTGTAAAACGCGGCTTTGAAAGTACTCATGAGATCAAGGACAAGCCCATTGGTTTATCGGTTGAAAAACTGAGAACGCAGACCAATGCAATGCCGATCATGCTCAAGCAACGGCCCAAAGGCGCCGGGCTGGCCTCCGATATCCACCGCTTCTGGGCGCAGGTCGGCAGCTTTTATAAAAAAGGTGAAGGCGAGGCGACCATTGCCGACCCGTTTATGGCCACCGGCCTGATGCCCGCTGCTACGGGCGTGTATCGCGACATGACCGCAATCCGCTTTGACTACCCGGATTTTATTGCCGAGAACTGTACCGCCTGTGGTAATTGCTATACGGTATGCCCGGATAGTGCCATCCCCGGGCTGGTAAACACCTTCGCGGAGATATTCAATACCGCGGTTCTTGGTATTGAATCCGGCGGGCAACCAACCAACTACCTGCGCCGTGAAGTACGCAATATCGAAAAGCGTATGCGTGCGCTGATTGAAGAACGCGGTGAACAGGCCAACGTCACTCGCCTTCTTGACCAGGCCATACTCGAATTGCTGGCCGCCTCAGAACTTGAAGGTGATGCCAAAGCCATGCTGGAAAAAGAACTGGCGATGCTCTCTCATCACATCGGCGATTTTAAGTTTTCTATCACCAAACCTTACTACGGTACCCGTGAAAAGAAAAATAAGGGCTCCGGTGGGTTGTTCTCGGTCACCATAAACCCCTATACCTGTAAAGGCTGCATGGAATGTGTCACGGTTTGTGATGATGATGCACTGCGTATTGAAACCCAGACCGACGATGTTATACAGCGACTAAAAGACGAGTGGGAATTCTGGACAAAATTGCCCACCACACAGACGGATTTCATTCGCATCGACGATATCGATGAAAAAATCGGTGCGCTGGATACGCTGTTGTTAGACAAAACCAACTACAGCTCGATGCTCTCGGGTGATGGCGCCTGCATGGGTTGCGGCGAAAAAACCATTATTCACTTATTTACCGGCACCGTGACTGCAATGATGCAACCGCGCGTGGCAGAGCATATTAAAAAAATAGACCAGCTGATCGCCAGGCTTGAAACTCACGTACGCATGAAACTGGCTGACAATATTGATCTGAGCCAGAGCGAAAACCTCAACCAGGCTATCGAAGATAACAGTGAAGAAGATCTAACCCTGGGCAAACTGACTTCAGCTTTGGAAGCCGACAATCGTTTCACGCCCATCGATCAGGATTGGCTGGCACAAATGACGCGTATGCTGGACCAGTTGCGCCACCTGAAATGGCAGTATACAGATGGTGAAACCAGTGCCGGTCGTGCCAACATGGGTTTTATCAATGCCACGGGTTGTACCTCGGTATGGGGCTCAACCTTCCCCTATAACCCCTATCCCTTTCCGTGGACCAATAACCTGTTTCAGGATTCCCCTTCCATGGCGATGGGAATTTTTGAAGGGCATATGGCTAAAATGGCGGACGGCTTTAAGCTGATTCGGCGCGTTGAGCTCGAACTGAGCGGAAAATACGACGCCGTTGAGCACGATGCCTTTTTCACCTATTTCAAATGGAACCAGTTCTCGGATGAAGAATGGAAACTCTGCCCGCCAGTGGTTGCGGTCGGCGGGGATGGAGCGATGTATGACATCGGTTTTCAGAATTTGTCACGCGCACTGGCTTCAGGTGTGCCGGTAAAAATACTGGTGCTCGATACCCAGGTATATTCAAATACCGGCGGCCAGGCCTGTACCTCGGGTTTTGTAAGCCAGGTCGCCGATATGTCTCCCTATGGCAAGGTCAGCAAGGGCAAAGAAGAAATCCGCAAGGAAATCAGCCTGATCGGTATGGCGCATCGCAGCGCTTTTGTCCTGCAAAGCACCCAGGCGCACGTCACCCACCTGCTGGAAGGTTTCATCGATGGTCTGAACAGCCGGCGCCCGGCCCTGTTTAATATTTATGCGACCTGCCAGCCCGAACATGGGGTGGGCGATGATATGTCCGACATCCAGAACAAGCTGGTAGTCGATTCACGAGCCTATCCTTTGTTTCGCTACGATCCGGATGCTGCGACTTCGCTTGCAGAAGCCGCAACCCTGGAAGGCAATCCGTCGATCGAAGAGGACTGGATCGGCTATGACATTAGTTACCTTGAAGACGGCATAGAGAAGACCCTCAACACCTCGATGACCTTCGCTGATTTCGCCTTCACTGAAGGTCGTTTTCGCAAGCAGTTTAAAGCAGCTCCGCAGGAATCCTGGAACGACGACATGATGGCGCTGGTAGAATTCCTTAAGCTGGAAAACGACGAGCGTGAAGGGCTTTACCCCTATATCTGGGCGGTCGACGGCAAGAATCAACTGAATCGCATCCTGGTCTCCGCTGAAATGGTAGCCGCCTGTGAGGAACGTCAAACTTTCTGGCAACAGATCAAATCGCTGACCCGCGATGATGTGGTCATTGATGAGCAGTCCATCAGGGAGCAAGCCAAAGCAGAAGCTGCGCAACAACTGACTTCAAGCCTGATTGGCCTGGCGTTAAATGGCAACATCACCTCGATTGGTGATATCACCCTGCCCACGGCCGGGGTAGCGGTAGCAGGTGGTAATGGTGCAGGCGGCATTTCAGCGGCGACACCGGAAGGCTTTGAGCCCGCATGGATCGAAACCCCGGAATGTACAGCCTGTGATGAATGTACGGACATTAATCCTAATATATTTGCCTATAACGACGAAGGCCTGGCCTATATTAAAGACCCGACCGCCGGGCCATACATCGATATTGTTAAATCAGCGGAAAAATGCACCGCAGCTTGTCTGCACCCGGGAACACCGTTTAATCCGAACGAGAAGAACCTGGATAAGCTAATCAAGCGTGCTGAGAAGTATCAGTAGGCCACGCCGGGATCAGCCCCGTGTTTCGGATCGAATTTGTCACAAAGACCACAGAGTAAATGAAAAGCCCCGTTGACCGTCATACCCGCGAAAGCGGATATCCAGCATGTAATTACAAATGCGAAGTTTTGCCGCGCGTAGATTCCCGCATACGCGGGAATGACGTATTTACAGACGGTCATGAGTAATAATACCTGAAGATGCAGTGGTTAAAACGCTTTCGCTTTAAAGGCGGGATTCATCCGCGCTATCATAAAGATCGAACCAGCAACCGTCCGATCAAGCGCTTGCCATTTCCCCCGATACTGATCCTGCCGCTGGACCAGCATATTGGGGCACCTGCCGAAGCCATCGTCCGGCCGGGGCAGGAAGTACATCGGGGAGAGTTAATCGCCACAGCCAACGGTTTCGTCTCCGCACCGATTCATGCACCGGCCACAGGCATCGTCAAGGGCATTGAACTCAAACCAACGGCAAGGGGCTCACTCACAAAATCTATCGTCATAGAGGTTCAAAGAGGTGACCCGCAAGAGGCTCTGCCGGGCACACCTCATGATATCGATAACATGGATCACGATGAACTGGTCAACGCGGTACAGGATAGCGGGTTGGCCGGGCTTGGTGGTGCGGCTTTCCCAAGCCATGTAAAACTGAAAAAAAATATTGCTAAGCAAGCCGAGATATTATTGGTCAATGGTTGTGAATGTGAGCCCTATCTGACGACCGATCATCGGGTCATGCTCGAGCAACCGGACGACCTCATTAAAGGCATCAAGTATGCACTGTCTGCGACCGGCACCAAACGAGCCATCATTGGTATAGAAGACAACAAAATAGATGCGGCACAAACCATTCGCCAGCAACTAAACCCGGGAGACCCTATCGAAGTTAAGCTGGTAATGACCCGTTACCCGCAGGGTGCGGAAAAATTGCTGGTTAAATCCCTGTTAGGTAAAGAAGTCCCCGAAGGCGGCCTGCCTATTGATATCGGCGTGATCATTCACAACGTCGGAACCCTGGCACAAATGGGTAAATTGCTGCCCGCCGGCCAGGGCCTGATCGAGCGCATCGTAACGATTACCGGTACTGGCGTTGATAAACCCGGAAACTACAAAATACCGCTGGGCACGCCCATCGGTTTTGTGCTCGACACTCTGGGCATCGACAGCAAAAAAGAAAGCATTATTCTCGGCGGGCCAATGATGGGCCCGGCGGTGGGCTCACTTGAAGCCCCCGTCACCAAAGGGACCTCCGGTATCCTGGTATTTCATGAGCGCAGCTTTATCGATCGCGAGCATGTAAAAGTCTATCCCTGTATCAAGTGCGGGCGCTGCGTGGATGCCTGTCCGATGCGCCTCAATCCAGCACAGCTGGGTTGGCTTGCCGCGAATCGCGACTATGCGACCATGGCTGAGAAACACCATCTCAATAATTGCTTTGAATGCGGCTGCTGCAGCTACACTTGCCCCTCCAACATTCCACTGGTACAGTATTTTCGCATTGCTAAAGTAAGCAATCGTGAGCAGATCGCTAAACAGAAAAAACTCGATGCCGAAGCCAAATTTGAAGCGACTGCAGAAGAAGGGACAGAATAATGGCGCGTAAACCCCCAAGAATTGAGCTGCACACCGCACCACATGCTGTGGCGGGGCAAAGCGTCGCCGTTATTATGCGCAACGTGGTGTATTCCCTGCTACCACTGGTTTTTTATGCCGTATGGTTATTTGGCATAAGCGCGCTGCTGCTGACCGTGGTTGTATTACTCAGCACCCTGGCCACCGAACGTTTTTTTAACTGGATGGGAAAACAGGGCAGTACCCTGGATGACTGGTCAGCGGTGATCACCGGCCTGCTATTAGCGCTTACCCTGCCACCGGGCTTTCCGCTGTGGATGGGAGCGATCGCTGCAATCGTTTCAATCGCCCTGGGCAAGGTACTATTTGGTGGGCTGGGGTTTAACCTGCTCAATCCGGCACTGGTCGGTCGGGCCTTTGTTCAGGCGGCTTTTCCGGTTGCGATCACCACCTGGTCACCGCCTTTTGTCACTTCGCGTTTTTCTGAATTTATTCCTTCAACGCTCACCCTGCCACTTATGCAGCCGCTGGATATCAGCCAATGGCTGGCAAGTTCAGGCCTGGATGCCTTTACCGGTGCCACACCGTTGGCACTGGCCAAATTTCAGTCAGTGGCAACGCCCGTTGAATCGCTATTCCTGGGAAACGTCGCAGGTTCAGCAGGAGAAACCTCTGTCATATTGATTTTGTTATGCGGTGCCTATCTTGCGCTACGCAAGATGATGAACTGGCGTATTCCGGTATATATTTTTATTGGTGTTATTGTCACCAGTATGCTCCTTCAGTGGCTGGATAACAGCAACCCTGACCCCCTGTTTATGCTGTTCTCAGGTGGTTTGATGCTGGGTGCCGTATTCATGGCTACCGACATGGTCGGTTCGCCCGTCACCCCGCGCGGCATACTTATTTACGGCCTGCTGATTGGATTTCTAACCGTTATTATTCGCGTCTATGGCAGCCTCTCTGAAGGCGTTATGTACGCCATACTACTGGGGAATGCCGCCACCCCGTTGATTGAAATGGTCACCCAGCCCCGTACCTTTGGTGCAAAGAAGCACTCGATAAAGGCTGCAAAAAAATGACTGATCAGCCAACAAACACAGATGAAACAAATGCGCCAAGGCCTTCTTCTTTGCACATGATTTTTGCGCTGACCCTGATTTCAGTACTGTCCGGTATGGCAGTGGTGATGGTGTATCTTTACACCAAACCAATTATTGATGAAAACAAACGCCTTGCCATTGAAGCAGCCGTGCTATCCGTCATACCCGATTCGGTGACTTATATACCCTTCGTGATTGAAGACGATACCCTGGCACCCGCTGCGGAGTCACCGGGCAACAATCAACTTTTTTACGCAGGTTACGATAAAAATACACAGCTCATCGGCCTGGCAGCCCCGGCAAACGCACAAGGTTATGCCGACAAGGTGTATATCATTTATGGCTACCGTTTTGACTGCGAATGCATTACCGGCATTAAGGTCATCAAACACGCCGAAACCCCCGGCCTTGGGGATAAAGTCATCACTGATATGGATTTTGTCGCAAACTTCGATGCGCTGGAAGCTAGATTGAATAGTGAGGGGTCAGCTTTAAACAATCAGATTATCACGGTTAAACACGGCACGAAAAAGAATGCCTGGGAGATCGATGCAATCTCAGGTGCAACAATCACCTCACGCGCCATCGGCAAGGCGCTGGACCTCGGTGCCGGGCAATTGTTGCCCCAGGTGCTCAAGTTTCGCAATACGCTGGAGGCTTATCAACCCTGATGCTCGACGATAAAATTAACAGCGCTACATTCTGGGAAGGTGTCTGGGAAAACAACCCGGTATTTGTCATGTTGCTGGGCATGTGCCCGGTGCTGGCGGTAACCAACTCAACCATCAACGCACTGGCGATGGGGCTGGCCACGCTATTTGTGTTGCTGTCCTCCAGCCTGCTGGTCTCCCTGATTCGGAACTGGGTTCCAAAACAAACGCGCATCGCAATCTACATCATCATTATCGCAACCTTTGTGACTGTGGTTGATTACGTTATCCAGGCCATCAGCCTGGATTTGTATAATGCGCTCGGCGCCTTTATTCAACTCATCGTCGTCAACTGCATGATCCTCGGCCGTGCAGAAGCCTATGCTTCCAAAGTACGGCCGGCCAAAGCCCTGGTCAATGCGCTGGGCATGGGTATTGGTTTTACCATAGCCCTGCTCTGCCTGGGCAGCGTGCGTGAAATACTGGGAAGCGGCACGTTTCTGGGTTTTCCACTATTCGGCCAGGAGTATCAGCAATGGGTGGTAATGATCCTGCCGCCAGGCGGGTTCTTTGTGCTGGGCGGCTGGTTATTGCTGTTTGAATGGCTTAAAGCGCGCAAGGCCAGGAACCTTAAAGCATGAGCAATCAGGATTAAAATATGGAACCCACCAGTTTAAATTTTATTTTCTTCAATGCGTTTCTGGCCAACAACTTTGTGCTGGCCCTGTTTCTCGGTTTATGCCCTTTTCTGGGTGTCTCGGGGAAACTGGAAACCGCCCTGCCTATGGGCATTGCGACCACCTTTGTGATGTTGATCAGCTCTATATGTGCCTATTTCATCAATCAGGTGCTGGTCGGTTACAACATTGAATACCTGAGGTTGATTTCCTATATCGCAGTCATCGCGTCTGCGGTGCAGCTGGTGGAAATGACTCTGAAAAAGTTTTCACCCGGCCTGTTTCGTTCACTGGGAATATTTTTGCCGCTGATTACCACAAATTGCGCGATTTTGGGCCTGGCACTGTTTCAAACCTTTAAAGAATACAATTTTCTGCAATCACTGATCTACGCGCTGGGTGCCGGCGCCGGTTTTACCCTGGCAATCCTGCTGATGGCGGGTTTACGCGAACGAATGGACCTGGCCACGTTACCCTCCGTCACACAGGGTGCTGCATTGAGCCTGATGATCGGCGGCCTTTTATCACTGTCCTTTATGGGTTTCGCGGGGCTGGGTGGATGAGGGATCTAATAATTGTGATGGTCGCCATGCCGGTACTCATACTATTCTGGGTGGCAACCCAACACCTGGCGCGCCTTTTTTCACTACGCCACCCGGAATTTGGATCCCATCGCGAAGAAGGTGGCGGTTGTGGAAACTGCGGTTGCAGTGGTTCGGGGAAATGTAAACGGGAAAACACTCACTAATGACACAAAAACTCCCCTCTTTGGCAAAGAGGGGCAGGGGGAGATTTGACCACTATCCGAATGCTGTGAACTATTAGAGTGCATTGAACTTGCTAAAATCCCCCTCTATCCCCCTTTAATAAAGGGGGAAGCCTAAAGACAACCAAAATCTCGTTCAAAGCGATCCCCCAAAACCGCCATTCTCTGCCGGAACCGGGACTTCAGTCCCGGAAATCGAAGCTTTAGCCTCGCCTACAGCCCATTGTTTTTACTTAGATCACAATAAAATCCATACGCCATTGGTGGATGCGCTACGCTTATCCACCCTGCTTCTAATCATATTTGGACAAAGAAGTTATATTTCGAATATTATGGAAATAATAAATGTAAACAGATATAATTAGGCATGGATCACGAAGTTGCAGTCAAAAGATTGGGTGAACTCGGGCACTCTACCCGCATGTCGGTTTTCCGCCTGCTGGTCAAGGCCGGAGATAAGGGCCTGCCGGTTGGGGAAATTCAGAGACATCTGGAGGTTGCCGCACCAACTTTATCACATCATTTGCATCGACTTGTCTCGGCCGGCCTGGTAGTGCAAAAACGCGACGGCAGGACGCTTCACTGCGTGGCACAGATGGATGCGCTGCGCGAAGTGATCGGTTTTTTGGACAAAGAATGCTGCACCTTATAGGTATCAGCACACAAACAATGTACCCGAAACGACAGGGGTATTTTTTTAAACACAATGTTCGACTATATTAGAAATATCGAACACACATGAGAAAGTGATATGAACGCGACCGTACAGGCAAAGCTAATGGACAGCGTGGAGATGTTTATTCAACTGTTCACTGAGCTGACTTTTTTATTTCTGGCAATCAGCTTTCTGGTTGCGATCATCAATATAAAACTGCCCGCGGAGAAAATACAGGGCCTGCTCGGGGGGAAAAAAGGCCGGGGTTATCTTACGGCGGCAGGCCTCGGTGCGGTCACACCATTTTGCAGTTGCTCAACAATTCCAATGCTGGTCGGGTTGCTCAATGCGCGCGCGGGTTTTGGCCCAACCATGACATTTCTGTTCACCTCTCCCTTACTTAATCCGATTGTAATTGCTCTGTTTATCCCTGTACTGGGCCTACAGGTGACCATTACCTATGCCTCGCTCGCCCTGGTCACCTCTATTACAGCCGGGGTCGCCCTGCAGTATTTCAAATTTGACCGTTTTATAAAGCAGGATTTACTAAAAAAGCCGGCCTCAGGCTGTGGTTCAAATAGTTGCGATAGTAATAAGCAGGAAATACCGAAAACACAGTGTTGCGACAGTAAAGTGCCGAATGCGCAGGAGGCGGCCTGTTGCGACAACAAGGTAACGGTGGAACCCTCTATGTGGGCGCAAGCCTGGCAGGAAGCCTGGTCACTTTTTCGCACCATGTTCCCATATATGTTAATCGCAATGATAATCGGCGCGGCTGTTCATGGGTTTGTGCCGGCTGATTTTTTCGCAAAAGTCGCCAGTGCCGATAACCCGGCCGCGGTGCCGTCTGCTGCCTTGATCGGCATCCCCCTGTACATGCGGGTGACGGCACTATTGCCGCTGGTCGGCTCGTTCATCGCCAAAGGGGTGAGTATAGGCGCTGTTATTGCGCTGGTAATCGGCAGCGGTGGCGCCAGCCTGCCTGAAATGATTCTACTGAAACGCCTGTTCAACTGGCCTCTGATGCTGGCATTCCTGGCCGTCATCTTCAGCATGGCAGTAATCGGCGGATATTCGTTTAATATTTTGTTCGCTTAGCAGCCTTTAATGGAATCTGTGATTTCATCAGGGCCGAGCTTATTGCTACCAAACGGAACCGGGACTTCAGCCCCGGCAAGCGAGGCATCAGGGCAACTTTCTTAATTCAGGATGCGCCATACTACGCGTAAACCGGAAATTGTTTACACAAGGCTTTGACTTTGTCTTTAACTTCGTTGATCACGGCTTCGTTATCGATATCATCCAGCACTTCACACATCCAGCCGACCATGGTTTCAATCTCGGCCTCCTTGAAACCGCGAGTGGTCACAGCGGGTGAACCCAGGCGCAGGCCTGAGGTTACAAAGGGTGAGCGTGGGTCATTGGGCACGGCATTTTTGTTTACTGTAATGTTGGCGCGCCCCAAAGCGGCATCCGCTGCTTTACCGGTAATCTCCTTATCCACCAGGTCGAGCAGGAACAGATGGTTATCCGTACCATCAGAAACCACTTTGTAACCACGGCTTTTGAACGCTTCGGCCATCACCGAGGCATTTTTCACAACCTGCTTCTGGTAGTCGACAAAAGCCGGATCCATGGCTTCCTTAAAGGCCACCGCTTTTGCTGCAATAATATGCATTAGCGGGCCGCCCTGAATACCGGGAAAGATGGTTGAGCTGAGTTTCTTCTCAATTTCCGGATTGGCTTTAGCCAGAATCAACCCACCGCGTGGACCACGCAATGTTTTATGTGTGGTAGTCGTCGTGACATCGGCGATCTGGACCGGATTCGGGTAGACCCCGGCCGCGACCAGGCCCGCAACGTGCGCCATATCAACCATAAGATAAGCCCCCACGCTATCGGCAATATCACGAAAACGCTGCCAGTCCATAATACGCGAATAAGCGGAAAACCCCGCTACGATCATTTTCGGCTGGTGCTGTTTGGCCAGTTCCGCCACCTGCTCGTAATCTACTTCACCGGTTTCCTCGTTGAGACCATACTGAATCGCGTTATAGAGTTTGCCGGAGAAATTCACCGATGCACCGTGGGTCAAATGCCCACCATGCGCCAGGCTCATGCCTAAAACCGTATCGCCCGGATTCAGCAAACCCATGTACACCGCTGCATTGGCCTGTGAACCGGAATGCGCCTGTACGTTGGCATAATCTGCGCCAAACAGCGCTTTTGCCCTGTCAATTGCCAGCGATTCGGCGATATCGACGTATTCGCAGCCACCATAATAGCGCTTACCGGGATAACCTTCAGCGTACTTATTGGTCAGCGCGGAACCCTGCGCCTGCATAACACGTTGACTGGTGTAGTTTTCAGACGCAATCAGTTCGATATGCTCTTCCTGACGACGAGTTTCGTTTTCCATTGATGCCCATAATTCAGCATCCAGATCAGCAATAGTATCGGTTTTTTTAAACATGACTCATTTACGGGTTGGGTTAATGTATTCAGGCGGCAATTCTAGCCGAAGAACTAAACGCGTACCACTTCGTGAAGCGCCAACAATTGCGTCAGAAGCGACTTCATCTGGCTCAGGGGTACGGCATTTGGGCCATCGCTCCAGGCCTTGTCCGGATCAGGGTGCGTTTCCATAAACAGGCCGTCTATGCCCACCCCCACCGCGGCGCGTGCCAGCACGGGCACGAATTCGCGCTGCCCGCCTGATTTGCCATCGGCACCACCGGGCAACTGCACGGAATGCGTGGCATCAAATACTACCGGGCAAGCAGTCGATTTCATAATCTCAAGATTACGCATATCCACCACCAGATTATTGTACCCAAAACTGTTCCCGCGCTCGCATACCGCAATCGAGGCCTGCGGATTGGCTTCGCGCGCTTTATTCACCACGTGCGCCATTTCAGGCCCGGATAAAAACTGACCTTTTTTGATGTTCACTGCTACGCCGCTTTGCGCCGCCGCAACAATCAAATCGGTCTGCCGGCACAAAAATGCGGGTGTTTGAATGGCGTCAACTACGTCGCTGGCAACACGAACATCATGCGGTGTATGTACATCGGTCAGAATCGGGCAGCCCAGTTCATCGCGTACTTTTTCGAGTATACGTAACCCTTCATCAATACCCGGCCCACGCTGCGATTCACTGGAAGTCCGGTTGGCCTTGTCAAAAGACGATTTATAAATAAATGGTACGCCCAGTTCATCGGTGATCCTTTTTAACTCAGCCGCAGTTTGCAGCGCCATTGACTCGGATTCGATCACGCATGGCCCGGCGATGAGAAAAAAAGGCTGGCCGGGGCCGGTCTCAAATTTATAAAACATACTTATTTCTGAAGTTTGAGCGCAGTCGCAACAAAATCGATAAATAAGGGGTGACCATCACGGGGATTAGAGGTGAACTCAGGATGATACTGAGTTGCGATAAACCACGGATGATCAGGCAATTCAATCATCTCAACCAGACCATCTTCAGAAAAACCGGAGAATACAAGGCCGTTGGATTCGAGTTTTTTCAGGTAATTATTGTTAAATTCATAACGATGGCGATGACGTTCGTAAATCGACTCTGAATCATAAATTTCACGTGCTTTTGATTCATGTTTCAGGCCACAAAGTTGTGCACCCAGGCGCATCGTTCCGCCCATATCAGAATCTTCATCGCGTGTTTCAACAGTGCCTTCTTCGGTGGTCCACTCACTGATCAGGGCAATAACCGGATGTTCTGTATCCGGATCAAACTCGGTACTGTTGGCACCCTTTAGCCCGGCAATATGCCGCGCGAACTCAATGGTGGCCACCTGCATGCCCAGGCAAATCCCGAGATAGGGTACATTGTTCTCACGCGCATACTGCACAGCCCTGATTTTGCCCTCTGTGCCGCGCTTGCCGAAACCGCCCGGAATCAGGATCGCGTCACAATTCCCTAACGCTTTGGAGCGATCTTTTTCTACCTCTTCTGCATCTACATACTCAATATTGACGCGCGTTCGAGTATGGATACCGGCATGAATCAGCGCCTCGGACAACGATTTATATGATTCCTTCAGGCTGACATATTTTCCAACCATAGCAATGGTGATTTCATTGTCTGTATTGCTACTGTTTTCAACCACCCAATCCCACTCACGCATATCCGGATGTGGTGCTTCCAGTTGTAGATGTTTGACCACAATGTCGTCCAGCCCCTGCTCCATGTATATGCGCGGGACTTTATAGATATTATCAACATCATATGCCGAAATTACTGAATTTTCAGGGACGTTAGTAAATAATGCGATCTTTTTACGCGCATTTTCAGGCAATGGTTTTTCTGACCGGCAAAATAATATGTCGGGCTGGATACCGATCGAACGCATTTCCTTTACCGAATGCTGCGTAGGTTTGGTTTTGATTTCCCCGTCGGACACGTTGATGGTCGGTACCAGTGTCAGGTGCAGATAGAGCGTATTTTCATAGCCTTCATCAACTCGCATCTGGCGAATTGCTTCCAGAAAGGGCAGCGATTCGATATCACCCACGGTACCGCCAATTTCAACCATGACCACATCCATGCCTTCTCCGGCTCTGCGGATCCAGTCTTTCATCTGGTTGGTAATGTGCGGAATAACCTGTACCGTACCGCCCAGATAGTCACCACGCCGTTCACGGCTGATCACTTCCTCGTATATCTGCCCGGTAGTAAAGTTATTGGTTTTTTTCATCCGGGTACGGATAAATCGCTCGTAGTGGCCCAGATCAAGATCCGTTTCGGCGCCATCTTCGGTCACAAACACTTCACCATGCTGGAAAGGGCTCATGGTGCCCGGATCAACGTTGATGTAGGGATCAAGCTTCATCATGCTGACTTTCAGGCCACGCGCTTCAAGCACCGCAGCAAGTGATGCCGCTGATAAGCCTTTCCCCAGGGAAGATACTACCCCGCCCGTAATAAATATATATTTAGTGGTCAATGAATGAACCCGGTTAAAACGTAGGAGGGAGCGCAATAAATTATGCACTCTGGACGGTAGATTAGCTTATCAAAAACAACCGCCGAATTCATTAACAATTAGATATAATTTAACCTTCCAGGCTTAATTTAAAGGAGTAATACTGTCCTTTTGAATCTATGAGGCAGGGAGAAAAATCACCCAGCAAAGCAGACCAGACGATATAACCATCCACCGATATCAGTGGCGTAGTGCCGCGCAACCACGGCGCAACCCGCTTTTCCTGAAATAGCTTTTTCAAGGAGCGCGAAAAGGTTTCTCCCCGTAGTTGCACACGCTCACCGCCCTGCCGCCAGTGCACGCACACTGCTTCACCGGGCTCAAATGCAAGCGTTTTCACGTTGGCCGGTGGCGGCCCGGATTGTTGAACAAGCCTTATCTCACTACCATACTGTGCCATCACCAGAGGGGATGTCGTCAACCATTCAAGGGAGGCCCCAGCCGGTTCTGAATCTGGCCGACTGGTAAAATGCACCTGCCCATCGTGAAGGACCAGCG
The DNA here is from genome assembly GCA_024226105.1 of Pseudomonadota bacterium. GTDB lineage: Bacteria > Pseudomonadota > Gammaproteobacteria > Arenicellales > Poriferihabitantaceae > JAAELZ01. Next base: position 13,948 of record JAAELZ010000347.1, read on the forward strand.
ACACATCCTCGAGATTCAGTTCGCCCTGAGCGCCTGACTCCGCATCACCGACTTGTCGCAACCATTCATTCATCTGCTCAGATGGAACAGGGTATGTGAGCAGGGGCCTAAGCAAATATTGCAGCACATTGCGCTGCCTGGCGGGTGATAAGGCCCTAAATGCCAACAGATCAAGCGGAGACAACACTTCCCGAAAAAGCGGCTTTTGCTCAATCTGACATAAACCTACATCTACCGCGGCCAGATCATCCAGCAAACTCAGATCATCCCGACAATTTTGTGCACTACGTGCCAGCTGACGCGAAGCCTGCGGCCAGCGCTCTATTAGGCGCGGCATAAGCTGATGGCGAACATAGTTTCTATCGAACTTTAGCGACAAATTTGATTCATCTTCAATCCATGTCAGGCCGTTTTGGCTGGCATACGCACCAATATCAGCTTTTGATCTGTTCAGAAACGGCCGTACAATGCGGCCTTTACCCAGTGCCCGAGAAAAGGGAATAGCCGACAGCCCGCGTGTTCCACTACCGCGCAACGCTCTGAGTAAAAGGGTCTCCGCCTGATCATCACGATGATGCGCCATTAACAGGACATCCTTCGTTTCGAGCAGGGATTCAAACCAGCTATAACGAGCCTCCCGGGCGCGCTGTTCCAGCCCGCTGGCGGTGGCTCCCCCCAAATCGACCCTCCTATGCAATAAGGTCAGCCCCAAGGCCTCGCATTGTTGCTGACACAAGTTCTGCCACTCATCTGCGTTCGGCGACAATCCGTGATTCAGGTGTAAAGCCGTCAGTTGAACCCCTTCCTGCAACGCCCATTGTGACGCAACATGCAGCAGAACCTGCGAATCAATCCCGCCGCTA
>JAAELZ010000348.1 GCA_024226105.1 Pseudomonadota bacterium
AAGACAGCGGTATTTCATCACCTTCTGATTTTTCCGATAAAACCCTGGGTGTGTGGTTTTTCGGTAACGAGTACCCCTTTCTCAGCTGGATGAGCAAGTTGGGCCTGGCAACCGACGGCAGTGCCGGTGGTGTGACGGTTCTCAAGCAGGGTTTCAATGTTGATCCGATCCTGCAAAAGCAGGCCGATTGCGTATCCACCATGACCTATAACGAATACTGGCAGGTTATTGATGCGGGTTTATCGCCTGACGAACTGGCGGTGTTTCCGTATGAAGAGCAGGGCGTGGCCACGCTGGAAGACGGTTTGTACGTGATGGAAGACAATCTTGCAGACGCGGCTTTTGTTGATAAAGCAGCCCGCTTTTTGCGCGCTTCTATGAAGGGCTGGGCCTGGGCGGCAGAGAATAACGATGCAGCAGCCGATATTGTGCTGGAATTTGACGAAACCGGTGCGCAAACTGAAAAGCACCAGCGTCGTATGATGGGCGAAATCAGCAAATTGACCGCCGGTGGCGGCAAGCTGGTTGAGGCT
>JAAELZ010000349.1 GCA_024226105.1 Pseudomonadota bacterium
GAGCGCGATTGCGCCCGGCCTGAAATTACGCGTATTGCTAGCCCAGGCTCTGTTCTCAGATCCTGATATTTTGCTGCTTGATGAGCCAACCAATAACCTCGACATCAATACCATCCGCTGGCTGGAAGGCGTGCTGAACCAGCGTAAAAGCACCATGATCATCATCTCGCATGACCGGCATTTTCTCAACAGCGTGTGCACCCACATGGCGGATCTGGACTATGGTGAATTGCGCATGTTCCCGGGCAACTACGACGAGTATATGCTGGCAGCCACGCAGGCTCGTGCGCGCAAACTGGCCGACAACGCCAAGAAAAAGGCCCAGATAAACGAACTGAAAGCATTCGTAGCACGGTTTTCCGCCAACGCTTCCAAAGCGCGTCAGGCAACCTCTCGCGCACGCCAGATAGACAAAATCCAGCTTGAGGAAGTCAAACCCTCCAGTCGCGTGAACCCGTACATCCAGTTTGATCAGAACAAGAAACTGCACCGCCAGGCTCTGGAAATTGACAAACTTGAACAGGGATATGCGGATAACGCCCCGTTATTCAGTGATCTAAGCCTGATGCTGGAAGTCGGGCAACGTATTGCAATCATCGGGCCTAATGGGGTGGGTAAAACCACCCTGCTTGAAACACTGATGGGCAAACTCGCACCCAAAAATGGCAAAATTAAATGGTCTGAAAATGCGGAACTTGGCTACTATGCACAGGATCATGCTAACGAGTTTAGCCGTGATATAAGCGTATTCGACTGGATGTCTGAGCATTCCCAGGAAGGCGACGACGAACAGGTGGTGCGTAGCGCCCTGGGTCGCATGTTATTTTCACGTGATGACATTGTGAAACAGGTCGGTGTGCTGTCGGGTGGAGAGCAGGGGCGCATGATTTTTGGCCGCCTCATGCTGCAAAAACCAAATATTTTGCTTATGGACGAGCCCACCAATCACCTTGACATGGAATCCATTGAATCCTTGAATATGGCGCTGGAGAACTTTCCCGGCACCCTGATATTTGTCAGCCATGACCGGCAGTTTGTGTCTTCGCTGGCGACGCAAATTATCGACATGAAACCCGACGGCATCCGACATTTTATGGGAGACTACGAGTCGTACCTGGAAAGTCTGGATCTGATCGATTAAGCAAACACCTGCAAGAGCAGACGTGGTGATGCACATTTCACCCATTCGCGGGATGCGCCAAGGGCTTGTGCCACTTTCATAGTTTCTATATCGGGAATTGGGTTATAGTCTACGCTTGAACTATTCTCAAAATCGTAGACTTAAACAGGTGGGTCGATGGACATTTATGAAAACGCCGAACAGCTTAAAAAAATCCCCCTGCTATCGGGCTCGGATCAGGCGCAACTCAAACTACTGGCCTTCACCAGCGAAGCGCTGAAATTCAGCCCCGGCGAACACCTGTTCAAATATAACGA
>JAAELZ010000350.1 GCA_024226105.1 Pseudomonadota bacterium
GGGTTAGGGGAGATTTGCGGACTAACCGGACAATGCGAACAACTGCTATCGAAGCAACCTTCTAAAATCCCCCTCGGTCCCCCTTTGATAAAGGAGGAGGATTAATGTCGCGCCCTTCAGCCCCGGAGCCAATGTTCCCCTCTTTGACAAAGAGGGGTTAGGGGAGATTTGCGGACTAACCGGACAATGCGAATAACCGCTATCGAAGCAACCTTCTAAAATCCCCCTCAGTCCCCCTTTGATAAAGGGGGAGGTTGGTTGAATCCCCCTCGGCCCCCCTTTGATAAAGAGGGAGGAGGATTAATGTTGCGCCCTTCAGCTCCGGCTCCTTTTAAAGGGGTGTTTTGCTTAGCGCTTCGTAATGCTGCTCATAGTATTGCTGCATTTCCATAAGGTATGAGCTGTCGGGAAAATGGGCCAGGCCCTGTTTCAGGTAACCTATGGCCAGAGAATGTTTCTTCAGGGTGCTGTGGACCCAGACCAGGTGCCCGTAGACATCCTGGACGTGATGATACTGGTAAGGATCAGGATCAGCGTTGCGGATGGCCTCTAAATACAAATCTTTGGCCTGTTCGAGGTTGCCCTGTGCCTCTTCAAGAAAGCCCAGGTATGCATAGCCATAAAACCCGTCCGGTTTCAGAGCGATGGCCTGTTTAAAGTAACGGCGGGCAAGCGTGTGGTTTTCCCGGTCAAAGTAGGCATAGCCCAGCTGTATCGACGCGCCTTCGTTTGAGGGGTTGTAGTGCATTTCATTTTCAAACAGCGAAACCGAATCTTTCCACACGGCGGTTTGCTGCCAGCTGATGAGACTAAAGATTGTAATAACAACAAAAAACAGGATTCGGATTCCTGCAGCAGCTGGCCCGGGCGCCACATTTCGTGTCATCGCCAGCAGGGCGATAAACAAACCGATATGCGCCTGATAGCTGTAGCGGTTGGCAACAAAAATAGATTCGACCGGCACGATGCCGCTGGTCGGTGCCAGGAACAAAATAAACCAGCTGATACCGATTAAAAACAGATGGTTTGATCTGAACCGCCAAACCACCCATAGAAAAAGAACTATTTCGAGTGCCGAAACGGCCACGTTGAATCCGCTCAGGGAATCCGGTGCGGCATGGAACAAAAATATGGGGCTGGGCCAGAAGCTCATTTCCAGATACCAGGCAAACCGGACTCCGATCATCAGCAGGTAATTCAGGCTGGAATCGAAATCAAACAATTTTTCTGATAAAGCGGCGGCCTGCATATTGATGGTAACAATTGATATAAGCGAGGCGGCGATCAAAAAAGGCAGCCATTTTGTGAAGATCTTGAACAGGCCGTGCTCAGAAGGTTTCTTGCCCGGCGCGCTAAACCGGGTATCGATGTAATGTGCTACCGGCAACAATGCCGCCAGCGGTGCCGCGCTTGCTTTGGATAGCAGCGCCAGTACGAAAAACCCCAGTGACAAATAGTAACTGGTGTTTGTTTGTGTTTTCCGGTGGACGAGGTATTGCCAGACCGATAACAGCACAAAACCGGTTGCCAGTAACTCCTTGCGTTCGGACACCCAGGCTACCACTTCCACATGTTGTGGATGAAGCGCAAACAACAACGATAGTATCAGCGCAAGGTCTTTGCCAAAGCCCAGTTTTTTACCAAGCAGGTAGACCAGCAGGGTGTTTAGCAGGTGCAACAGCGTGTTTAGCAGGAAACGTGCACCATCATTTTCAGCGCCAAATAATTCAGATTCGAGTTGAAAGCTGAACCAGGTCAGGGGGTGCCAGATGCTCATCTGCGAGGTGCTCCAGGCCCAGCGAGTATTTTCCCAGGACAGGCCGGAGGTGACTTCAGGCACCAGGCTGATAAAGTAGGGATCGTCGTATCCAATTAGCTGGTGAGAGCCGGTCTGCCCGAAAACCAGCGCAACAACACTGGTGATTAACAGGATTGCCAGTAAATCGTATTTGTCGATATTTTTTGTCAGCATTTCAGGCCCGGCACATCCAGACATGGGTTCCCCTTTTTACGGGAATGACGGCCTGGGTTAAATTCACCCGGATGCCCGGGGTGATATATCACCCATACAACGACTGGCCGCCTGTTTTGCCGATGCAAATATTTCATCGATATCCTGGTGTATGAACTCAGCCTGCCTGCCAAGCATAGTCAGCTTCGGATACTGGTCAAGAATTTTGTTCGCCCGGGCCAGGTTTTCTTCGTACTGCCGGTCAAATACCGGGTAGGCATTGGGTACATCGATAATCTTAATGTCCAGAATGTCCGCAGCGTTCACGATGTTCATTTTGAC
>JAAELZ010000351.1 GCA_024226105.1 Pseudomonadota bacterium
GGCGGCAGGGCGAATCCAGCCAATGTCAGCATGGCGGTGGCGATGCCTGCGCCAAGGGGTTTTAAGCTTGCCGGGGGCAGGGCGATATGGAGCAGGCTCGAAAGCAGTTTAGTGAGAAAGAACTGTGCGAAAAACCCCAGCAGGCTTCCCACGATACTCGCGAGAAGGACCAATATAATAAAACGTAGCGCGTAATCCCGCCAAAGCAATGTGCGTGTGGCCCCCAGGGTTTTGAGAACAGCGATATTGTGTCGTTCGCGACGGGTGTAACTCAAGACAGCCAGAGCCACAGCGGCACCGGCGATAATGATGGTGAGGACAGAGGCTAATTTCATGAAACGAACCGCCCGGTTCAATGCAGCGCTCACTTCCGGGCGGCCTTCTTCAACCGATAGCAGGGTCTCCGAAGGCGCCAGTACCTGCTTTAGCGGCTGACGCAGATCGATCATGTTTTTTTCGCTGCCTGAAATCAACAGTTTATACGTTGCCCGGCTGGCGGGCGTTAAAAGTCCGGTATCCGCCAGGGATTCAATATTGATCATTAATCGGGGTGCCAGGCGAAATACGCTGCCACCTGCATCGGGCTCGAAGTTGATGATACGTGTTAGCTTGAAGGTCGAGTTGCCCAGTTGTATCAAACCGCCGGGTGATAAACCAAGCTGATAAAAAATATCCGGTGCGGCCCAGGCCTCTCCGGACTGCGGAGCGGAGGTAGTACGTGTTCCTATGCTGCCGAGGGTATCACTGGTTTCAAGCGTGCCGCGTAAAGGGTAATCCCCGGTGACGGCTTTTATCTCGGAGAGTAAACTGTTCTCTCCGCTTAGAATAACGCTGCGAAATTCAACAATGTCTGCTTGGGTATAAGCTTCGGTGAGTTGCCGCACTTTTTTACTAACAGGCCTTGATGAACGAATGAGCAGGTCAGCACCGAGCAGGGCGGTTCCCTGCAGGTGCATGGCTCTTTCGACCCGGTTGGTGAAAAAGCTGATAGAGGTGACTGCTACCACCGCCACCGTAAGAGCCAGGAACAGGATACGAATCTCGCGCAGGCGCCAGTCCCGGCCAGCCCGTTTAACGGCTGCGCTATACAGCATGGTAGTCATCAGAGTTGAGGGGTACTCAGGATGCCGGCATCAAGCCTGTACTGGACATCACAACGTGAGGCCAGAAGTTCGTCGTGGGTAACCAGAACCAGAGTGGTCTGGTTTGCATCTCGCAGCGAGAACATTAAATCGACTACCTGCTGGCCGGTGGTTTTATCCAGATTGCCCGTCGGTTCATCAGAAAACAATACCTCGGGCTCGATCACGAACGCGCGCGCCAGCGCAACGCGTTGCTGTTCACCGCCCGAAAGCTGACGTGGAAAGTGATGAAGCCGCTGTTGCAGTCCGACGCTTGTCAAGGCCGCCTGCGCACGTTCCCGACTATCCGCTTCGCCACTCAGTTCCAGAGGCAGGGCGACGTTTTCCAGTGCAGTTAAACCGGCCAATAATTGAAAAGACTGAAATACAAATCCGACCCGGCCAGCGCGTAGTTGAGATCGCTGATCTTCCGTTAGCTCGTTGAGTGATTGTCCCAGCAAGGTGGCGTTTCCAGACGTTGGTAAATCCAGTCCTGCCAGCAGGCCGAGCAAAGTGGATTTACCCGATCCGGATGCCCCGACGATTGCTATGGCACTGGCAGCAGGGATCTGTATATTGAGGTCTGAAAGTATGTTTAAAATGCGATCTCCGCTTTTAACCTGTTTACCCAGCCCGCAAGCTTGAATATGATAGTGGTTGTTATTATTCATGCCTTAATAGTGGAGGTTGATTGTCTTGATTGCAATATTGCTTAGAAAGCATATTCCGGCCCTGTGCCTGTTTTTATGGGTTTTTCCGGCGAGCGGGTTTAGCGCGACTCTGCTGGTGTGGGGCGACAGCCTTAGTGCCGCGTATGGAATAAAGGTCGAGCAGGGCTGGGTAGCACTATTGCAGGCTCGCCTGAATGATAAAACGTCTGAGCAGTGGCGGGTAGTGAATGCAAGTATTAGCGGGGAAACTTCAAATGGCGGAAAGGCGCGGCTTTCCGGGGTTCTGGCGAAAGAACAGCCGGATATTCTGCTTTTAGGGCTAGGTTCAAATGATGGCTTACAGGGGAAATCGCTGAAAAACCTGAAAGTGAATCTTGATGATATGGTTAAAATGGCAAAAGACCAGGCCGCACAGGTTTTGCTGTTGGGAAACCTGATTCCACCTAATTACGGGGCAGTGTATAGCAATGGTTTTGCCAAGGTTTATTCGGATATCTCAGATCAGCAGGCCATCCCTCTGGTACCCTTTTTACTTGAAGGCGTGGCGACTGATTTTGGTTTGATGCAAAGCGATGGTCTGCACCCGACGGCAGAAGCTCAGCCACGTATACTTGAAAATATATGGCCATACCTGGAAACTATGCTCTAAAGGGTACGGAGAAAGAAAACCTCTGTGTTCTCTGCGTTTAAGAACCACTGCCCGGTATTTGTTTTCCTGTATCAATTGGCTTTTCGATATTGTCAATTGCCTCATCAATACGAAGATCATAATCATCCGGGAAAAACCAGATTCTTGGGAAACCTTCACTTTCACGGGAGACCAGGCCACGTTCACCGGGCCTGGAATGAAAATTCAGCGCCAGCAGGGCATCGGTGCTCGCCCAGGGGTTCTGATACCAGTAATCGTGCGAGCCTTTTGACAGGCCGGGTATGGCGTTGTAATCGACTTCCAGTACATCAAAATTCGGTTCTCGCGTCTGTTGGATAATCCATTTTGCCTGTTCTTCAGTCAGGTCCTTGATATCCGGTTTTCCCAGGCGCGATTTTCTGCTCATAATCTGCTGGCTGTTTTGTTTCGCCCCATCTGGTGCATGAAACATTCTCCGGGAGATACCCAGTACTGAATCATCATGGTTTATGGTAACGGTGACCCGGTCGACGATATCCTGATACTGTCGATATTCTTCAATAAAATCGTCAAAATCGGTATCCGGTGCGGCAAAATAGACTGACCCCAGGCGCAGAGACTTCCGATAGGCCTCCCGGTCTGATTGTGTGGTATCGGTGCCCAGCAGGGCCAGTGTTTTGGTAGTGAGTGTTGCTCCGACACTATAGCAAAGTATATTGATTCGTTCTGCGGTGGTATGTTTAGCGATGAGTTTTATATATCTGGCGAAGGTTGGAACAGTTTGCATGATGTTGCTGACATCGGTTCCATAGCGAAGAATGCTCTCGGCTGATGGCCAGGAAAACAGCGTAACAATCGCATGGCGCCCGGTAAAGTGCCTGTATTGCGCGGCCTGTGCGCTGGTACGATAAAAACTGTTGTTGGCGCCATGCACGTAGATAGTGAGTTCTTTTATCAGGCTTTGATCAATGACTTTATTTAGCTTGTCGATCATTGGCTGGAGCTCGGGGGGCAGCTTATCAAGCGATTCATTGCCATTCAGTTCTCCTAGCTGTTGCACATCACTGATTGTCAGTAGTGCGTCTTTTTTATCCAGGCCATGGATGGAAAGCTGATGGATGTCTTCCCAGTTTTGATCGCCATCGCCAATTTTTACCCGCACAATTCCCAAGCGTATATTTTGGTCGAATTCACGTGCGTAGTGGGCTCCCGTATCGGATGGTATGCGGTTGGTACCGTAGGCGACCGTGATTTCGCTTATTTTTTCCCGGTCGGGTGTATCGGAAAAGGGATCATGTTTGCCTGATTGCATGCCAACCGGGGTGGGCATCAGGTATACCCCGGACTGGCAGCCGGACAGGAGTAATACGATAAGGGGGACAAAAAACCAGCGGTGTAAACAGGTACAATGTGTCATGGTAGAGGGTGCCTTGTACATCCTTGATAGTGATTGAATTGCTGAGATTAACGCAGAAGCGATTGTAACAAGTGGTAGATAATTCTGCACTTATAAGACACGTATGAATTGCTGAGGTATGATTGAGCTATTCAAATGGTTATAAATCGGAGCACTCGTGTATGACAGAAATGCTGGCCTGGCTTACTAATCTGAGGCTTGAGCAATACTCGGAATTATTTGCAGAGAATGGTATTGACCTGCGAGCCTTACCACACCTGACAGAGCAGGATCTTAAGGATTTAGGGATATTGCTCGGCCACCGAAGAGTTTTGCTGGCAGCTATAAGGGTGCTAACTGAAATACCAGCTGCTGAGGAAAACAGCGGCAAAGAGGACGGCTCGCTATCTGAGCTTCCTGCAGAACATCGGCAGGTAACGATTATGTTTGCTGATCTTGTGGCTTACACGAAAATGTCTTCTGAACTGGACGCCGAGGAAGTCCATACGGTGCTCGGACATTTTCTGGGTACAGCAGATCGTATCGTTGTAGAGCATGGCGGTACGGTTGATAAACACATCGGAGATTGCATCATGGCGGTTTTTGGTGCCCCGGTGGCGCACAGCAATGACCCGGCCCGGGCGGTGCGTGCGGCACTGGAAATCCAGCAGGCCATGCCTTCGGTGAGTAAACTTGCCGGCCGCTCTCTTCACGTACATATCGGTATCGCCAACGGCCAGGTTATGGCTAGCGGCGTTGGTAGCGACGCGCACTATACGGTTACCGGTGACTCGGTCAATCTGGCTTCACGATTGACCGATGCGGCAACCACAGATGAAACGGTTCTATCTCAGGGCGTACAGATGGCCGTATCTCCCGAGTTTGAGCTCAAAGACAAAGGTGAAATCAAAGTCAAAGGGGTTGCAGACCCTGTACATGCCTATACATTGCTCGGGTTGCCTGAGGCCGAGGGGCGCAGTGAACGCCCCTTTGTCGGGCGTCAGACTGAACTGCAACAGTTTACCGGCCTGATCGAAGCCTGTAGTGAAATTAAATCAGGACAGGTGGTTTATGTGCGTGGAGAGGCGGGAATCGGTAAAACCCGGCTGAGCGCAAAATTTGCAGAAATTGCCAGAAAACGGGATTACGCCTGTCATCGCGCACTGGCACTTGATTTCGGGGTTGGTAAAGAACAGGGTGTCATTCGTACCCTGGCACGCAGCTTGTTATCAATACCTTCAGATAGCGCAGGTGATCAGGTGTATCAAAAGGTAGCTGAACAAGCCATAAATCGGGGTTTGCTGGCACCGGCACAACGTGTACACCTGAACGCTCTGTTGGGTATTGCCCAATCTCTGGAGCTGCGTTCAGTGTACGACGCCCTGGATAGTGCAGGGCGGGAGCAGGGCAGGATCTCGGTTTTGACCACCCTGATCGAAAAACTGAGTGAACAACAGCCACTGCTGATTTTCGTGGAAGATATTCACTGGGCAGAGGAATCCGTCATTCAGTTTCTGGGGGCGTTGACAAAGGGTCTGGTGGATTGCGCCAGCGTGCTGGTGATGACCTCGCGCATCGAGGGTGATCCGCTGGACAGTAGCTGGAAGCAGCAAACGGCATCAACACCCCTTACAACGATTGATCTCAGGCCGCTGCGCCGCGATGACGCAATGGCACTTGCTGCGGACTTTTTTGACGCCTCTACCCGTTTTGCGCAAAAATGTGTTGATCGGGCAGACGGCAACCCCCTGTATCTTGAACAATTACTGAGAAGTGCTGAAGAATTTGGTGAAGACCAGGTGCCGGGTTCTGTGCACAGTATCGTGCAGGCACGACTCGATTCTCTGCAGGCAATCGATAAACGGGCCATCCAGGCTGCGTCAGTTCTGGGTAAGCGATTCAGGCTGGATGACCTTCGCTATATGCTTGATGAAGGTGACTATAGTTGCGCAGGGTTGATTGAGCGCTACCTGGTTAAACCCGAGGGAGACGCCTATCTGTTTTCTCACGCCCTGGTTCAGGAAGCAGTGTATCAATCTTTACTAAAATCACGTCGGGCAGAACTTCATCGTCTGGCTGCCAGATGGTTTGAGCAGCAGGAGCCGGAACTCTGCGCCATTCATCTGGATCGGGCGGGTGATTCCAGGGCTTCTAAAGCGTACCTCGTTGCGGCGCAGGCAAGGGCAACTGAGCTTCACTTTGAGCCCGGTTTTGTACTGGCTGGGCGCGGCATCGAACTGGTAGAGGAGCGGGAAACAGAATGTGAACTGATGCTGGTTCAGGCTGAGGCGCTGCGAAACCTGGGTCGAATTGAAGAATCGATCAGGCGATGTCGGGAAGCGCTTGAAATAGCAGGGGCAGGCGCACAAGAGTGTCGTGCCTGGCTGGGTCTGGCCAAAGGTTTGCGTATCGCAGAGAAACAGAAACCGGCGCTGGCAGCGCTTGATTCAGCGGAATCTGTTGCAATTGACGATGCGCTGACGCTGGAACTCAGTCAAATACACTATTTACGTGGCAACCTGTTGTTTATGGCGGGAGATATAGATGGCTGCCTTGCTCAGCACGAAAAATCACTGGCATTGGCAGATGAATCGGGGTCGACTGAGGGCAAGGCCCTTGCGCTGGGAGGGTTGGGAGATGCCTATTATCTGCGTGGACATATGCGTACGGCAAGGGATCAGTTTCAGGCCTGTCTGACGCTTTGTCGGGAATTTGGATTCGGACAAATTGAGGTTGCGAACCGAAATATGGTTGGCTGGAGCCGGATATTTCTGATGGAATATTCCGAAGCTATGGAGGATGCGCTGGCATCGATTGAACTGGCAAGAAAGGTGGGCCACCAACGAGCAGAAATGATCGGAGTTGACCTGGCGGGTCTGATTGAGCTGGAGAGAGGTAATTTTCAGCAAAGCAGGGCGTATCTTGAGCGCGGCCATGCACTTGCAAAAAGCCTGAATGCCAGTAATTTTGTGGCTCAGGCTGAAATATTTCTAGCACGCCTTGCTCAGGCCGAGGGTAATCCCGTAGAGGCACGAAAACAAGCTTCGCACGCCCTGGGGATCGTTCGCGAAACAGGTGCCGCTTTCATCGGGCCGACCGTATTGGCAGTTTATGCGGGGTTAACAGAGGACGCCGAAAAACGTAATGCTTATTTGCGTGAAGCAGAGAGTATTCTGGATGCAGGCTGTGTTTCCCACAATTATTTTCACTTTACGCGCAATGCGATGGAGTTAAGCCTGAAAACTGAGGATTGGGATGCACTTGAGCGTTATGCTCGGCGAATGGAGGCGTACACAGAGAATCAACCACTGGAGTGGGCTGATTTTATGATTGCCCGGGGGCGGGCATTGGCTGTATGGAATCAGGGAAAACGAAGCGCTGATATTCTCAGTAAAATCAAATGCTTGCACGAACAGGGAAAGCAGGCGGGTTTGAAACTTGTTTTAGCTGCATTGGAAGATGTGCTGTCTGAAGCCCCGGATATTTTGGAAGATTAATGCCGTCCGGCAGTGGGTACAGAAACTGAAAATCAGTTTATTTGGGCGTTTCAGGTTTTTGCTCACGGGGAAATAATTGGCTGATTGATAAACTACCGGGGAGAAAAGCAGTAATCTCAATAAAAACCCCCTGAGGTTGCTGGCATAAAATGGGGTGGAAACGGATATTACCC
>JAAELZ010000352.1 GCA_024226105.1 Pseudomonadota bacterium
AATGAGGCTGATTTCGGTAACCACCACCACGATAATGCCGAACCAGACCAGACCAGATCAAAACCCATACTTTGCACCACCGGATAAAAAACCGGCGTCGTGAGCAACAGCATGGGCCGTAGCGGTAAAGCTGACCCTGGCAGCCTCTATGCTGCAATAGAATCAGCGATCAGCCAGTCGAAATACAGAGCTAGACATACATCTACCAGATAGAAGTCGAGTAGCAGGTCAAGGTTGGAAAACTATTTAATCCTGACTCCCTGAGCTTCGAGGGTTTTTTGCATTTCACCAATCCTGATCGATTCCAGTGCCTGACCCGAGCGCACCGAGATAGCTGCAGCAACACCGCAGCCCTGCCCACTTACCGCACAGCAGGACATATTACGTGTGGCGGCATGGGCGATGCGGTCTCCACCCGTTGCCCGGCCCGCAACCAGCAGGTTATCGATCTGTTTGGGTAGCATACTGCGATAGGGAATCTGCATATATCGCCCTGTCGTGGGTAGTATTAGTATTCCATAACCATCGATAAACTCAGGATAGACGCCAACCGAATCATCGAAACGGGCCTGCTCGCGAACATCCTGCTCGGTCATGTTGTACTGCGCATCTATCTTACGGGTGTCGCGAATTCCCAGGGTCATACCAAAATTTCTCAGCCGGGCCTGTTTACATCCCGGCGTGTACCTGCGTAACGCTTCGATGGCCAGCATAGCCTGACGCCTTCCTTCTATTTCAAAGTGGGTGAGATCGTCCGGGTTCGTACCATCACAGTGATCCATATGGGTCAGGTTCATATAGCTTAGTTCACCTGTCTCATGCATGGCTCCCCAGGTACCGGCAATGGTATCCAGATGCTCGGGTATTAACCCTTCGCGAATTGCCTGTTCGAAGGGTTTTTTCAAAAAGGGTGAAAACATGTCATCTTCCTTACCAGAGGTTTCAATATTCCACTCTCCACCTCCACCCCAGTCCTTATAGGTCTGCGGGTCATTGCGAACACCGGCCATGAATTTTTTTCGGTCTACACCGGCCAGGTGAAACATGACCGAAACTGCCATCATTTCTTCTTTTGGCGATTGCTGGATTGGGGCGCCCGCGAGATTAGCCACATCCGCATCACCAGTTGCGTCTATAACCCGTGTAGCGAGAATGGCTTCTCGACCGGCCTTTGATTCGGTAATAATCCCCCTGATCCGGTTTCCATCCATTATCGGGGCAACAAACATCCGGTGCAGCATAGGGTGTATTCCCGCCTCTTCTACGAGATTGTCAGCAACTAGCTTAAAACCCTCAGAGTCAATTTCGTAAGATAGTGACTGACTCTCCGGTACGGCTGCTCCAGCTTCTTTTGCCCGTTCCTCAAATTCACGACCTAAACCGCCAGCCTCGACCGTTTGCTCGTGTCGATACCAGGCGAAACCCTCGACCCCGACGGTCGTCATGTTTCCACCAAAACAACCAAAACGTTCGACCAGGGTCACTTCGACCCCGCATCGAGCTGCAGCAAGAGCCGCTGACAGTCCACCGGGGCCGGAGCCCACAACCAACACATCGGTTTCATGAATAACATCTACCCGCCGTGCGGGTTCGTTAACAAATTTGGTCACTGTTTTTCCTATCAGGTTCAAATGATTATAGAAATTATCTATTGCTATTCAGGCTTGGTATACCACATGCCTATGCCGACCCCGCTGATTCTACTTTAGCCTGGTATAACTCAGCTGCCCGGCTTACCGCTTCCCAATCGAGTTCGAAACCCAACCCTGGCCCTTTTAGTACCGGCAACATGCCCTTACGCAGCGACAAATCAGGAGACTTGATTATGTCCCATTCGAGAAAATGGTTCATGTATTGATTGCCGTCATCAAGATTAGGACTTTCGCCGCCACCTGGTTTGCAGCACAAGTGGTAATACCGGTTTCGTATAACCCGTGGATGCAAACGTCGATACCGACTACCTCAGCGATATGCGACGCTCTGCTAAAACGCAATAAACCCCCTGTCTCATGCAGGCCGAGCACGATAAGGTCAACCGCATTCTCACGGCAAACATCAAATGCATCCTGAGGGGTAAAGACAAGTTGATCGGCTGCAATCGCCGCCGGACTATTAGCACGTACCTGTGCCAGCGCCGCCTTTTTGATATGAAATCCAGTGGCTCAAATATCGCATGAGTGGTGCCATCGCGAGAAGGGGTCTTTAACTCGTATCGCACCATACCATTGCGGCTAAGGGAAAGGCATTTCTCTGCTACTGCCGGGCGGGTTATATAGCGACACAGACGCTCCAGCTTTTTCCGCTGTGGAAAGGGACGAAACTTGAGAGGGTGTCGCAACTTTGGATACCAGGTGTAATAAGCGATAGCATATTTAACAAATAGCTTAATGATAAAGCACCTGCGGTAGAAACAATGAAATGGCTGGAATCAGCGTCAATAACAACAGGCGAATGATATCCGCAAACCAGAACGGCGTAACCCCCCTGAAAATGGTCCCGGTATTGACATCCTTGAGCACACCGCTGAGTACAAATACATTGAGGCCAACGGGGGGCGTAATGAGGCTGATTTCGGTCACTACCACCACGATAATGCCGAACCAGATCAAATCAAACCCAAGGCTTTGCACCACCGGATAAAAAACTGGCACCGTGAGCAACAGCATGGAAAGACTTTCAAATACGCAACCCAGGATAATATAGATGGTGAGAATAATCAGGATGACGGTCATCGGCGCAAGATCATGGCCGGTAATAAAGCTCAGTAACTGGTCGGGGAAACCCGCACGGTTAATAAAACTGGAGAATATCAGCGCACCAATCACTACCACGAATAAAGAAGAGGTGGTGTGCGCGGTTTCAGACAAAATCTGAAATACTGCACGCCAGTTTAAGGAACGGCGGGCCAGCGCAATAAGGAAAGCACCCGCCGCCCCGATACCTGCCGCTTCAGTCGGGGTAAAAATACCCCCGTATATTCCCCCCATCACGGTTACAAATAGCAGCAGGGTACCCCAGACGCCCTTGAGCGCCTTGATTCTCTGATGCGAGGTGCTGACTTCACCTTTCGGCCCTGCTTGTGGATTTCGCCACACCGTCCAGGATACCGCCCCCATATACAAAATGATTCCCAGCAGGCCCGGCAGAAAGCCCGCGGCAAATAATTCGCGAATACTTTGCTCGGTCATAATGCCGTAAATAACCAGTATCACACTCGGTGGAATCAGTATGCCCAGTGTGCCCCCGGCAGCAATTGAGGCAGCAGCAAGTGAATCGCTGTAGCCGTACTCACGCATAGGTGGCATGGCCACTTTAGCCATGGTCGCTGCGGTTGCCAGGCTCGAACCGCAGATGGCTGAAAATGAGCCACAGGCCACTACCGTGGCCATCGACAAGCCGCCCTTAAGATGCCCCAGGAAAGCATAAGAAGCTTTGTATAGTTCTTTAGACAGGCCTGAACGCGTGACCAGATTCCCCATCAGAATAAACAGAGGGATCACCGACAAACTGTAACTTTGCGAGGTGTCGATCACCCTTCTTGAAACCATTGAGAGCGCCGCAACCCAGTTATAATCGCTCAAATACGCAAAGCCGAAAAAACCGATCAGGCCCATCGACATCCCGATTGGCACGCGGGCAAAAATCAACACCATCAGGCAGGCGAAACCCGTCAGAGACACAGTCACGCCGAAACCCTCAGCGGGCAAGGAATAACCCGCCTAAGATAGTATGAGGGCTCCAGGGTCATCTGTACAAGGTCCCGACCGACACATCATGGTGGCGATAGTGCTCAATCGCTTTGACGATACCCAGTGTAAGTAAGGCTATCGCGCTTAACCAGCACATGAGGCCGATAAAATTAATTGTCCAGCCCAGCGGGATTGCCAGATATTCAGATTCTTCACCGTAACTTAGCGAACGATTTCCAAGGGTAAGAATACGCTTACCAACAAAATAAAGTGCAATAGCAGCCACCACATTCAAGGCTACGGTTCGCACAAGGTGAACAACTGGCGGGGTGTATCTGTCCAGTATATCCACGACGATGTGCTCATTTCGCCAGGCATTGACAGGAAATACTGAAAATACCAGGATACCCAGCGCCATTTCAGTTAGCTCGATGGAACCGCTGAGGGGTAAACTAAAAACGTAACGGCCGAATACATCGACACAAGTCACCACCATCAGCAAAAACAGAACCACTGAAGCGGTCAAATTCAACAAAAAGGCCAGCCATTTGGCCAGCCCCTTGTCAGGTAGAGGGAGTGGGCCCACTCTCTATACGCTGTGCATCTTTAACAATAGTGTTAAAGCGAACGTGCGGTTTCACGCAAGGCATCAAGGGCGGCTTTTGCGTCCACACCGCGATCTGCCACATCGTTCAACCATGCGGCTTCCATATCCGATACCCTGGCTTCGAAATCAGCGTTAACCGCATCTGATGCATCGACGATCTGGTTACCAGCGCTACGCGCATCCGCCTCACCGCGTTTCGCCGCTTCATCCCAGGACTTGCCGGCCATACCGGAAAGCTTTTCACCCGATACGGACATGATCGCCGCGCGATCTTTTTCATCCAGCGACGCCATGAAATCTGGATTCAGGAAGATTGCAAAGCTGCCCAGATACATGCCGTGCGGGAACTTCATGGTAAAGGGTGCGACTTCCTTCAGGCGCAGAGATTGCTTTTCACCCATGGGCATAAACACACCATCGGCTACACCCTGAGAGAGAATTTCATACACTTTTGAACCCGGTGCCGCCACCCCGGCAATACCCATACGCTCAGCGATATCGGTTTGTACCCCGCCACCGATGCGAATTTTTTTACCCTTCATTTCGTCCAGGCTGGCAATGGGTTCACGCAGGTGAATCTGGCCGGGGCCATGGGTGAACAGGCCTGCCAGCACGATACCCTTGTGCTCGCCCGCTTTTGCCAGGTATTGTTCATTGATACGCCAGTGTGCAATAGATGCCGCTTCGGCATCTGCGCCCAGACCGGGCAATTCAACAATTTTGCTCAATTTGAAACGCCCGGGCGCATAACCATGGAAGGTCCAGCCTGCGTCGAAAACACCGTCCTGAACGGTATCCCAAAAGGCTTTTGGGTGGCCACCCGGATATTCGATTTTGACCGTAACGCGCCCTTCGGTCGCCTCTTCAATCCATTTTCCCCAGGTCGGCAGCACTTCGGCGTTCATATTGTGGGTCGGTGGCAGCCAGGAACCCACGCGCATGACTTTTTCAGCCAACACCTGGGGCGCGGCAAAACTGGTAACGGCGGCAACGGTTGCGCCTAAAATTAAATGGTTAAACTTTCTCATATTCTGGTCCTCTTGGTTTGGTTTGCTATTAATAATTATGGAAATAACTCAACGATTATCGACCACACGCTGCGCTTTGCCCGCGGAACGCGGTACCTCGCCTTCCGGCAGGATATTGACGTTTGCGCTGATGCCAATAAATTCTTTAATTGATTCTGAGACGTGGTCAGCCAGCTTTTCTCTGTCTGCGTCGCCTGTACCCGGTCGTGCTTCCGCGTTTACGGTAATTCCGACCATATTATTGTCGCGTGACATTACAATCTGATAATGTGGCGCCATGGCCTCTTGTTGCAGCAGGATTTCCTCGATCTGGCTTGGGAAAACATTTACCCCGCGAATGATCATCATGTCATCGGTACGCCCGGTAATTTTATCCATTCGACGCATAGTG
>JAAELZ010000353.1 GCA_024226105.1 Pseudomonadota bacterium
CCGCTCTGGTCAGAAGCGACAACTGCCGCAGAACTGGGTGATGAACATTACGGCCACCGCCGCTTCAAACAAGCACAATCTGCCTACGAGGCCGCAAGCCAGTCGCTTAGATCACTACAGGCAAATCGCCCGCAAATTCTGAGCGAAGTACTGATATCCGGTCAAACCCTGCTTCAAGAAAACCAGGCCGGGCCTGCGATAAGCGCTTTTGAGCGTGTACTTTTAATGCAGGTAGACCACCCGGAGGCGCAGACCGGACTGGCGAAAGCGCGTGTTCGTATGCAGGTCCTCGACCTGATGAAGGACGGGCAACAGGCTGAGATAAACACTAAACCCGCACTCGCCGCCGAGACCTATACGGCTGCCCTGCAGCTGGATTCGAGTTACCGGGCCGCCCAATCAGCACTGCAAGCCGTAAATAAAATACTCGCTCGACAGGCCTATCAGGACGCAATGAGCCGGGCATTGAGCTACCTGGATTCAGGAGAGCTAAAAGCAGCTGATAAGGCTCTTGGTATTGCGGCGACAATCAAACCGGGAACACCCGAACTCCAGGATGCCAAAAGGCGTCTTCAGAGCCTGAGACAGCAATCAGCACTAAACAATCTGCGCAGGCAGGCGCGGGCACAGGCTGAATTAGAAAACTGGGCCGGTGCCGCCGGACTGTATGAAAAAGCGCTTGGCATCGATGCTCAGGCAACCTTTGCGAGTAGCGGCCTGCAGCACGCAAAAACACGCTTGAAACTACACAATCAGCTTGATCACTACCTTGAAGCTCCCGAGCGCCTGTCCTCGGATGAGCCGTTAAAAAATGCCAATACCCTGCTGCAAGCCAATCCCGGAAAAGCGGCTGACGAACCCATGCTCACAGCGAAACTGGCGGCGCTCACAGAAGCGCTAAGGCTGGCAACAATACCCATCACGCTGCTAATCGAATCAGACAATCAAACTGAGGTGGCCATTTATCATGTGGGCCGTCTCGGCGCTTTCGAGCAAAAACAAATCAGCCTGCGCCCGGGCCGCTACACCGTGACAGGAACCCGCGTGGGATTTCGTGATGTGCGCAAGGTGATTTCTCTTGGCCCGGCATCGCCAGCAAGCGTAAGCATACGCTGCGAGGAGCGCATTTGAACCGGGAATACTTTATCGACGACGGCCTGGGCCAACGGCGAGTTACGGAATCGGCCCTGCCCCTGAATATTGGCGGAAAAAACCAGGGGGGCATTGTGTTGCCCGGGGTTTCCGGTGATCAGATCGACGCCTACCTCGCGGTTTCAGACGGGCATGTTTATCTTCAGCCGGCCAGTGCTGAATCACCGGTGTTTTTGAACGACGAAAGATTAAGCGATTCGGCCTGGCTCAAATCCGGCGACCGTGTGCACATTGAAAATGCCCTGATGAGCTGGACGGTCAAAGGCGACAAGGTGCTCATCGAAGTCATCAGGCAGGCAGGCGATCAAAGCCTGCGCCCTCCCCTGCATGCGCCGCCGGACGCTCCGCCCAAAATAGACAATGAGCTCCCGGTTCGTACTCAAAACATCGCCTCAGGAAACACGGCTAAACGTTTTAGAGCCTATATTATTATTGTGGTTAGCCTGCTGTTACTGATGGCAGCCTACCTGCTGGTCGCCACACCGGTTGTTATTATTCTCCAGCCTCAGGCACAAAACGTAACAATGAAGGGCTTCCCGCCACCGCTGCATTTATGGGGCTCGCGCCTGACCCTGCCCGGGCACTATACCATTGAGGCCTATCAACCCGGTTATGCGCCACTTATAGAGGAAGTGGATATCCACATGGGCAAAACAACCACGCTAAGTTATACCCTTAGCGAACTTCCCGGGTTGCTACAGATTTCAACCGACCCTGAAATAGATCTGGCGCTACAGGTTGACAATATTAAGACCGATCTGGACAACGCCGGCCAGCTTGAAATCACCCGGGGGCCACATCAACTCCGTATAGAAAGCGCACGTTACCTGCCCCATGAACAACAAATTGAGATCGAGGGTTATGGCAAAGA
>JAAELZ010000354.1 GCA_024226105.1 Pseudomonadota bacterium
GCATCGGCGGATGCCAGGCTGAAGGCGCAGATTAGAGTCAGTGTTAGCCAGTTGATGACTGATAAACTCCGCTAATGAACGGTGATATCCAGATAGTTTTCATTCATGAACAAAGATTCAACCACGAAGATCACGAAGTGCACAATATAAGGCTAAATGTAGCATGATCGAAGATGCCAGTGGTTAACCTGGAAAGAGTAGTTGGACAGGTTCCGAGGGCGTCGTATTGTGCCGATTTGCGTAGCGAAAATTCAGTGGAATGGCCCACCCTTGCTGAGATTTTTTTGCATAGCAAGGCGGTGCAATACGACACCTTACTGGCCTGTAGCGATGGTCTCCCTCCAGGTAAATCAACCTTATACTGTATTTTTTTAGCCTGAACTGTTGCCGAAAAACACGGTTGTTGCAAAAAGCGCACATTCATGTTGCGGTAATGCAGCGTTGATATTACAATAGTCTTACACTGCCTGTGCTATCTGAGTTAATTGCATGAATTTTATGGCTTTATGCCTTCTCCTGATGGTTGTCGGGTTGGCGAATAACTCTCAAGGCAGAGTGAAAAACTTGGTATGTCTTACCGCTTGGAATGCTGAAGCGATTACTAGCACTCAATAACAAAAAGGATGTCAGGATGAGCTATTTTTCTTTTCCCGCAGTTTTCAGAGTTGCGTTTTTAGTCTTAGTTTTTACTCCCTGTCTATCGCCGACAACCGTCGTGGCGGAAGAGTCGATTATCCAGTCGGCAAAGACCTTGTTGAAAAACGGTAAGGCCGAAGAGGCGTTTAATCTACTGGATCCCCATCTTATCGATTATGCGGCCGATCCGGAGTTCAACTACCTGCTGGGCATCGCCGCGCTTGACGCGGGCAAGCCTGGGGATGCCGTATTCGCCTTTGAGCGTGTTCTGGCGGTTGACCCCGGGCACCTTAACGCCCGCGCCGAACTGGCCCGCGCCCATATGCTGCTGGGGGAAACGGAGGCGGCGAGACGTGAACTCACGCGGGTCAAGGAGCAGCAGCCCCCGGCGGCGGTTTCAATCGCGATTGATAAGCATTTTGCGAAATTGGATCGATTTGAGCTTGAAAAGCGCGCCCAGGGGCGCAAAATTAGCGCTTATGGGGAGGTGAGTGTCGGTCATGACGACAACATCAACTCCGGTACTGATGATAGTGTGGTCAAGATCCCGTTATTGGGCAACCTCCCTTTCCAGTTGGCGCGAATTTCTGTTAAGGGCAGTAGTCCCTTCGAGGAGGCTAGGGCGGGCGTCGACGCTGAACACACCGAAGGCGACACCACTTTTTTTGGTCTCGCCAACACCGGCTTCCGCTACCATAACCGCTTCAGTGGATTCTATACCAAAAGGGCGGACGGGCAGGTAGGCCTACA
>JAAELZ010000355.1 GCA_024226105.1 Pseudomonadota bacterium
CTTGCTATCCCCTCTTAAGTCTCCTTAAGAAACTCAAAAAAGAATCAGGAATAATCCTGGAGAATTCTGAGTTATTGCAACATGAAATTGATCACCTGGACGGAATTTTGATGACTCACAGGATGAGTGAGTCCGTAAGTGCAACTTAACTATTTTGGTTAGTGGACAAGCTGCGGTAATATCGTTGAAAATAGGGCTAGTAACAAAGGGCACTAAGTTAAGTTCTGTCATTGCGAGAAGCAGAGCGACGCGGCAATCTAAAGGCCCGAACATACTGTTATATTATGAGAGGCCCTGAATATTTAGATTGTCGCGATTGCGCTCGCAATGACCGTGGCTTAGCGCCATTCAGGCTAGTATTCAATACCGGGCAAATTTAGCTCATTGTCTTTTGCGCACTGAATCGCAGTTTCGTAACCGGCATCTGCATGGCGCATCACCCCTGTCGCAGGGTCGTTCCAGAGTACTCGTTTTATGCGCTTTGCGGCTTGCTGCGTGCCGTCACAGCAAATGACCACGCCGGCGTGCTGGGAATAACCCATGCCGACGCCGCCACCGTGATGGAATGATACCCAGGTTGCGCCCGAGGCGGTATTGAGTAACAGGTTTAGCAGCGGCCAATCCGAAACCGCATCAGAGCCGTCTTTCATGGCTTCTGTTTCGCGGTTTGGCGAGGCTACGGAACCCGAATCCAGGTGATCACGACCGATGACAATCGGTGCTTTAAGCTCACCGCTGGCCACCATTTCGTTAAAGGCCAGACCCAGGCGATGACGCTGGCCGAGGCCGACCCAGCAGATGCGTGCCGGTAAACCCTGGAAGCTGATGCGTTGTTGTGCCATATCCAGCCAATGATGCAAATGCGGGTCGTCGGGGATGAGCTCTTTCACTTTCTGGTCCGTTTTGTAGATGTCCTCCGGGTCACCCGAGAGCGCTACCCAGCGGAAGGGGCCGACGCCCTTACAGAATAAAGGCCGGATGTAGGCCGGTACAAAACCGGGGAAATCAAAGGCGTTTTTGATGCCCATGTCTTTGGCCTCCTGGCGAATATTGTTACCATAATCGACCGTGGCAATGCCCTGATGAAAAAAGCCCAGCATGGCCTCTACGTGTATCGCCATTGATTTGCGCGCCTCTGCGGCTACGTGATCAGGGTTACTTTTTTGTTGCTCCAGCCAGTGCTGCATGGTCCAGCCTATGGGTAAGTACCCGTGTACGGGGTCGTGTGCTGAAGTCTGATCGGTCACCAGGTCGGGCTTAATGCCCTGTTCCAACATTTGTGGTACCAGTTCACCTGCATTGCCCAGCAGGCCGACAGAAACCGCTTCACCTTTGGAGCTCGCCTCGTTAATAATTTGCAGGGCATGCTCCAGAGAGTGCGTTTTTTTATCCAGGTAGTTTGTTCTAAGCCGGTAATCAATGCGGCTTTCATCGCATTCGATGCACAGAGCACAAAACCCTGCCATGGTTGCAGCCAGTGGTTGCGCCCCGCCCATGCCGCCCAGGCCGGCGGTTAAAATCCATTTACCTTTTGTATCGCCGTCAAAATGTTGCCTGCCTGCTTCGACAAAGGTTTCGTAGGTTCCCTGCACGATGCCCTGGCTGGCGATGTATATCCATGAGCCCGCTGTCATCTGCCCGTACATCATCAAACCCTTGCGGTCCAGCTCATTAAAATGCTCCCAGTTTGCCCAATGGGGTACCAGGTTAGAATTGGCAATCAATACTCTTGGCGCATCGGTATGTGTTTTGAACACGCCAACGGGTTTACCGGATTGAATCAACAGGCTCTCATCGTCTTCGAGCTGCTTAAGGCTTTCAAGAATTTGATCAAAACATTCCCAGTTTCGTGCTGCTCTTCCTATGCCGCCATAAACTGTGAGTTCCTCGGGTTTCTCCGCCACATCCGGGTCGAGATTATTTTGAATCATGCGATAAGCGGCTTCGGTCAACCAGCTTTTACAGCTTAGTTCGCTTCCTCGGGGCGCACGAATCGTGCGACTGGTATCAATTCGAGTTGATGTCATTGTGTTATCCACCTTAATGGTTTGTGATTTGATAATCGTTGGTTAAATATTTTGCCGTCAGCTCGTAGCGATCTCCCGGATACAGCATCGTGGCATACGTGACTACCTGGTTATTTTTCCAGGTACGTCGTGACAATTTCAGGCAGGGTTGTAGTTCGTCCATCTTAAGTAAATCACGGGTTTTACCGTCCGGCATAATGGCCTGCACGCGATGTTCCATTTCATCAGGGCGGAACAGCTCCATTAAATA
>JAAELZ010000356.1 GCA_024226105.1 Pseudomonadota bacterium
CGAATTTGGATTCTTTATACTTAGCTTATGTTTGTGTTCCAACTGTTTCCGGGGTTGCACAAATTGTACTTTCGAGTGGCTCGGCTAATCTTACAAGCAGAAAGTCGCGCCCTTACCAGCACTGGTCTTAATCACGAAAAAACTGCAGTCCGATATCGTTGCCGAGCGGCTCTGGATAATATCATTTGAGCTGTTGGCGCGGCTCCATACCGCCGTTGCCCTGGTGCCATCGGATGAGAGCGCGATTTGAAGGTAGTAGGCTTTTTGCCCGCCAGCCGACAGGGCCGTTGTCTCATCACCCCATGTGGCGGTATTGCCGCTTATCGTTGCCGAGCGGCTCTGGATGATTTCATTTGAGCCGTCGTCGCGATACCATACCGCCGTTGCCATGGTGCCATTGGATGAGAGCGCGATTTGAGGGTCGCCAGCATCTTGCCCACTAGCCGACAGCTCCGTCGTCAAAGCACCCCATGTGGCGGTATTGCCGCTTATCGTTGCCGAGCGGCTCTGGATGATTTTATTTGAGCCGTTCGAGCGCTTCCATACCGCTGTCGCTTTTGTGCCATTGGATGAGAGCGCGATTTGAGGGTCGTAGGCATCTTGCCCACTAGCCGACAGCTCCGTCGTCACAGCACTCCATGTGGCGGTATTGCCGCTTATCGTTGCCGAGCGACTCTGGATGATTGCATAATTTGAGCTGTCGTCGCGATACCATACCGCCGTTGCCCTGGTGCCATCGGAGGAGAGCGCGATTTGAGGGTCGTTAGCATGTTGCCCGCCAGCCGACAGCTCCGTCGTCACAGCACCCCATGTGGCAGTATTGCCGCTTATCGTTGCCGAGCGGCTCTGGATGATTTCATAATTTGAGCTGTCGTGGCGATACCATACCGCCGTTGCCATGGTGCCATTGGATGAGAGCGCGATTTGAGGTTCGTAGGCATGTAGATTTGGCCCGCTAGCCGACAGGTCCGTCGTCACAGCACCCCATGTGGCGGTATTGCCGCTTATCGTTGCTGAGCGGCTCTGGATGATTACATTTGAGCCGTTCGAGCGCTTCCATACCGCTGTCGCTTTTGTGCCATCGGATGAGAGCGCGATTTGAGGGTCGTAGGCATCTTGCCCGCCAGCCGACAGCTCCGTCGTCACAGCACCCCATGTGGCAGTATTGCCGCTTATCGTTGCCGAGCGGCTCTGGACAACAAAATTTGAGCCGTCCTTGCGATACCATACCGCCGTTGCCATGGTGCCATTGGATGAGAGCGCGATTTGAGGGTCGCCAGCATCTTGCCCACTAGCCGACAGCTCCGTCGTCACAGCACCCCACGTGGCGGTATTGCCGCTTATCGTTGCTGAGCGGCTCTGGACAATCCAATTTGAACCGTCCTTGCGAAACCATACCGCCGTTGCCATGGTGCCATTGGATGAGAGCGCGATTTGAGGGTAGTAGGCATCTTGCCCGCCAGCCGACATATTTGTGACAGTATCCCAATTTATGTCTAGCGCCGACGCACTATGGCTCGCCAAAAGCAAAATAGCGAACCATGCCCTTAATGATCCAAAGGCAACCCTAAACGCTAAACGTATAACTGCTTTCATTGTGTGTATTTCTCCTGTGGGTGGGTTTATTATTGACTATTATCTGTGCAAAGGACTATAGAGTATATCTGACCAAAATGGTGACTATTCTGGTTGATCTGGAAAGAGTGAAATGGCAGCATAAAGCGGTCAGTCAACCAGGACAACTCGAAAGCAGTCTGTTAAACAGCGTGAGAAACTGTCCACTTTAGGGGGCTGATCAGCGAGCAAAACTGACCAGTCTATGTTACTCACTCTCGGGTCTAATAACCCGAGGAATCTGATAGGTGATTTGCATGGAAACGTCCGTAAAGATCCGCCGTTTGTGTCTGGTCAAGAAGCAGTCGATCAGTTCAGTTGCGCGTCAATTTAATTTATCCCGGACCACGGTCCGCAAGTATCTCAAACAAAGCGATCCACCCAGGTATGAACGCAAGGCTGCTCCTGCAAGTCCAAAGCTGGATGAGCACAAGAATCAGCTGGTCAAATGGCTGGAGGCAGATCACCAACGCCCCGTCCGCGAGCGTCGTAATGCGACAATGCTGTATGAGGGTATCCAGTTGCAAGGCTACAAAGGCGCGTATGACAGCGTTCAGAGGTTTGTAAAGGACTGGAAGAGCGAGACCCGTTCAGCAATAAAGCAGGCCTATGTTCCGCTGGTATTCGCACCAGGGGAAGCCTGCCAGTTCGACTGGTCACACGAGCAGGTTATCCTGGGCGGGTTTGCTGTCAAAATCAAACTGGCACACTTCCGTCTATGCCATTCGCGCAAGCCTTTCATACGTGCCTATCCGCGCGAGACCCAGGAAATGGTCTTTGACGCGCATATTCGTGCCCTTGAATACTTCGGTGGCGTTCCGAGAAAGATGATTTATGACAATCCCAAAACGATCGTACAAACGATCTATCAGGGGAAACAGCGTCAGTTCAACCGACGCTTTTTATGTTTGATGAATCACTATCTGATCGAACCAGTTGCCTGTACGCCGGCTGCGGGCTGGGAGAAAGGCCAGGTCGAGCGTCAGGTTGGTGTGATGCGCCAGCGCCTGTTTACGCCCAGGGTGAAGTTTGCTGATCTGGATGAACTCAATGAATGGCTTGAACTTCGATGCCAGCAGCTGGGCAGTCGCTCTCATCCAACGGATAAAGACCGAACCATTGATGAGATGTTTGTCGAGGAGGCCGCAGCTTTACGTCCCGCCATGGCGGCCTTTGATGGTTACTATGAACAAATGGCCCGCGTTCATTCCACCTGTCTTGTGCATTATGACCGCAATCAGTATTCAGTACCCTGTGACTATGTGGGTAAAGCGGTATCGGTTCGCGCTTACGCCGATCGAATCGTAGCGGTTGCAGATGATCAAACCATTGCCACACACCCGCGTTCCTTTGCGCGTGGTCAAACCTGCTTTGATCCCTGGCACTATGTGCCGGTACTGCAATACAAGCCCGGGGCTTTACGCAACGGTGCGCCATTTGCCAACTGGGACCTTCCCAAAGTGCTACTGGACATCAAGGAGAAGTACCTCAAGCGCACCGGTGGCGATAAGGAGTTCGTACAGCTATTGTTGCTGATTCAGGAACACAGCCTGGATGCGGTGGCCATGGCCTGCGAACTGGCGATTGAATCGGGTACCAGCAGATTATCTGTCATCACCAACATGCTTCACCGGTTGACTGAGCCTGAGATCAGCAAACCACTGAGCATCACAGACGCGCCGGTATTACAGACGCCACCCGTTGCGAACCCGGGTCGCTATGATCAGCTGTGGCAACAGGGGGTGGAATGATGACGGCTATTGTGGATTCACTGACAGGACTCAAGTTGCACGGCATGGCTGAGCGTTTACCGGAATTGATGGCATCAAATCAATCAAAGGTTAGCCTGCAAACCGGACTAATTCGATTGATTGAAGCTGAGCAGGCTGATCGTGAAGTACGCCGATTGCGTTATCAGATGTCCACGGCGCGCTTCCCGCATCATCGGGATCTTCACCAGTTCAACTTTGAACAGTCTGAAGTTGATGAACAGCAAATAAGAGATCTGACGCACTCAAGCTTCATGGATCAGGCTGAGAACCTGATCCTGGTGGGCGGTACCGGTACGGGTAAAACGCATTTGGCTACTGCCCTGGGGATTGATGCAATCCACCAGGGTGGCCGGGTGCGATTCTACAATGTGGTCGATCTGGTTAATCTACTGATCAAAGAACAGCAGGATGATAAGCAGGGCCGCCTGGCACGCATCATGCAACCACTTGATGCCGTTATCTTTGATGAACTCGGTTACTTGCCGTTTCCAAAATCAGGGGGCGCACTACTGTTCCATCTGATCAGCAAACTGTATGAGAAGACGTCCATCATCTTTACCACCAACCTGAACTTCAGCGAATGGGTTACCGTATTTGGTGATGCCAAGATGACCACGGCGTTGCTGGACAGGATCACTCACCATTGCACGATAATTGAAACTGGAAATGATTCTTACCGCTTCAAACACTCGACGGCTAAAGTGAAGATCAATTCTAAGAAAAAACAGCAAAAATAGATGAATTTACCTGGACAGTTTTACTCGCTGATGGGTGGATACTTTTACTCGCTGATTGACACGCTAACCTATCGGGGACTCTAAATTGCGAGTCGTCCATTGCCAATTAAGCGAAAACTAGCCCAGTGATATGGATCAGGGTAGCTTTTCATTAATCTTTTCTTAGCTTTTTGAAGAGCTTTGGCAAAACTGAGCCCCTCACTAACGTTCTTATAAAAATACCGCATGAGTTCGAGAGTCGAGACATCGTCTATGCTCCACAATGCAGACATAATACTTCCAACGCCGCTTTGACTTAAGGACCGGGTAAATCCAA
>JAAELZ010000357.1 GCA_024226105.1 Pseudomonadota bacterium
CCTGGTTGAGATGATGCCACGATTTCTGGAAACATAGCGAAGTGAGCGGCAGGCTCAGTTCAGAATTGATTTGAGCTGAATTTTTTTTAGATAAGAACTAACCGGATAATTCAAGAGATATCCGGGCTAATTAATTGGAAAAGAGATAGACATGAGCGATTGTGGATGTGATTCAGTTAAGGGGTATTTGACACCCTATAAAGAGGCACTGGATAATTTGTTAAATGCGGCTGTGCCCGGCCGGCAAACCGAAAAGGTGGCTCTGATCGAAGCCCTGGACAGAGTATTGGCAGGATCGCTGGTCTCTATGGTTGATGTGCCGCCCGCAGATAACAGCGCGATGGACGGTTTTGCCGTCAACAGTGCGGATGTTTCAGGCTCCGGCGAAATACGCCTGCCTGTCAGCCAGAGGATACCCGCTGGCGTGGTGGGTGAACCCCTGCAGAGAGGGACCGCGGCGAGAATTTTTACCGGCGCTCCGATTCCGCGAGATGCGGATGTGGTTATCATGCAGGAGCGCGTAGTTGTAGAAAATGACCATATTGTGTTCAATGGGCCGTACGCGCCCAACACAAATGTTCGATTTGCCGCTGAAGACATTGCTTTGGGCGCACAAATACTTGAATCAGGTACTCAGTTGCGGGCTCAGGAACTGGGTGTAGCGGCTTCGATTGGTTATTCAGAGCTGGATGTCTTCAAGCGGATTAAAGTCGGCGTGTTTTTTACCGGTGATGAATTAATAGAGCCGGGACAGGCGCTCGGCCCGGGACAGATTTACGATTCTA
Organism: Pseudomonadota bacterium; assembly: GCA_024226105.1. Taxonomy (GTDB): domain Bacteria; phylum Pseudomonadota; class Gammaproteobacteria; order Arenicellales; family Poriferihabitantaceae; genus JAAELZ01. The sequence continues at coordinate 786 of JAAELZ010000357.1, forward strand.
ATCGCTATACAATTGTGGGTTTACTGAAATCATTGGGCTGCGATATTGTTGACCTGGGGATAATCGGGGATACCTTTGACGCAACGCGTCAGGCCCTGGAAGAGGCTTCGGCCAAAGCAGATATGGTGATCACCAGCGGTGGCGTATCGGTTGGCGAAGAAGACTATGTGCGCGCGGCGGTTGAGGCGCTAGGGACGCTTGATATGTGGCGGGTTAAGATTAAACCCGGTAAACCACTTGCATTTGGCCAGGTGGAGGGCACACCTTTCCTGGGCCTGCCCGGTAACCCGGTGGCTGTTTTTGTGACCTTTTGCCTGTTTGTGAGCCCTTTTATCAAGCGCATGCAGGGTATGCGTAGCCCTGTTGCGCACTCGATTCCGGTTAAAGCGGATTTTACCTGGACAGCAGGCAAGCGCAGAGAATTCGTTCGCGCGCGCCTGGTGCAAAATCAGGATGGTCAGACTGTGGCACAAATCTACCATCATCAGGGCTCGGGCGTACTCGCCTCAACCTCCTGGTCAGATGGTTTGATAATGATTCCTGAGGGTGTTTCGGTTGCGCCGGGAGAATTGGTTGACTATACCGCCTTCTCAAGTCTGTTAGCATAGGAGTTATGATTACAATCTTATATTTTGCCAGTTTACGCGAGCAGTTGAATAAGGCCAGCGAGCAACTGGAGTGCCCTGAAACCGTCTCAAGTGTTGGGGAGTTGCGGGCGTGGTTATGTGAGCGTGGCTCACCCTGGTCGCAGGTGCTTAATACGGATGCCCTGGTGATGATGTCTATAAATCATTCAATGGCAGATCCCGGTAGCGAGATTAAGGATGGTGACGAAATTGCGTTTTTCCCGCCGGTAACAGGTGGTTAATCTTGTCGGTTAAAGTTCAGAACGAAGATTTCAATCCGCAGCATGTGGTTGATGCTTTGTGCAAAGGTCGCACCGATATCGGTGCGGTGGTGACCTTTGTAGGACGGGTACGGGATTGTGCAAAATCCGAAACTATTTCAGCCATGGAGCTTGAGCACTATCCGGGCATGACAGAAAAGGCCCTGCAGAATATCGTAAATCAGGCGCATCAACGCTGGCAGTTACAGGGGGCGAGCATCATACACCGGGTAGGAAAGCTGCAACCCGCCGAGCAGATTGTTATGGTAGCGGTAGCTTCACCACATCGGGGCGAAGCCTTTCAGGCTTGTGAGTTCCTGATTGATTTTCTGAAAATGCGCGCACCATTCTGGAAAAAGGAATATACGAAACAGGGCGCGCACTGGGTCGATGCGCGCGAAAGTGATGATGCTGCTCTCAACCGCTGGAGCAGATGAAAACGTTCAGCTTGCAACAGCGGTTGCTACCGGATGCGCCGCGGGATTTTCCCGGGCGACGTGTGACGAGATCAGTCTTGCGCACGGTGCATATACTGGGCGGTGGTGTATTGATTGGCGCTTATCTTTTTCAGCAACCTCAAAGCAGTATTCATTTGTGGTATATCACCGCAACCCTGTCCGGAATGCTGCTTTTTTTAACTGATTTGCACGCAAGTTTTGCGGTATTGTTTGAATGGAGGGGGCTTTCAATAATCAGCAAAATCTGTTTATTGCTGCTGCTTCCACTGATGCCCGGATATGAAATCTATATATTGTCGCTCATCCTCGCGATTGGCTCTCTGAGTAGTCATTTGTCGCGTAAGTTTCGCCACCGCCTGTGGTTAAAGCTGCCGGATATTACCCAGGATCAGCGCCGTGGCTAACCAGGGTTATTCCGTCAACCAGGTCTTGAGCCACAAGCAGACCACGATTCTGGCGCCACAATTGCAGCAGGGCGTTCGAGTTTTACAGCTTTCATCGACGGAACTGCAAAGTGAAATTGATGCGGCTTTAATGGAAAACCCCTTTCTGGAAAAAATGGAAATGGATACGGGTTTTGAGATAAACCCGGATTCAGGTCTCACCCAGGAAGACAAACGTTCGTTAGAGCAAGCTGCACGCCCGGTGGACTCTACTACGATTCATGGCTATGCGGCCAAACCACCTGCACTGAATCGGTCTGACTCAGGAACGGCATCCGGAACTAAGTCTGATGTCTGGTCCGCTTCAAGTCTCGATTTTCTACAGGAAATGCCCGGTGAACTTACGCTCCACGCCTTTTTGCGCCAGCAGGCAAACGCTACGCCACTTGATAATAAACAACACTACATTCTTGAAATTCTGATTGATAGTGTCAATGACAAGGGCTATTTGCGCGCTACCATAGATGAAATAGTACAACTTGCGATGCCTGAATACGTGGTAACCCGGATTGAGGTCGCCAGGGTCATCACCATTCTTCAGGATTTTGAGCCGGTCGGGGTGGGCGCAAGAACTTCCAGTGAGTGCCTGTTGTTACAGCTAAAGGAAATGCCAGTGCAAACACAGGGCCTTGAACTTGCAAAAGAAATCGTATCGCGTAGTTTGTTGCAATTAGCTCAGAAAAAGTATCAGGAAATTGCACTTGATCTTGGTCAGACGAAAGCAGATGTTCAGCGTGCAGTTGTGTTGATTTGTCAGCTTAACCCCTTTCCCGGGCTGCAAATATCACCGTCACGCGAAGAGAGGATCGCACCGGATTTAGTGGTAAAAAAAGTGCGGGGCTCGTGGGTGGTTCGTTTAAACCCCAACCTTGCTCCGGCAATCAGCATCCATCACGAATCAAATGAATTGCTCAAACTGGCCAGGGGGCACGATGGTTATCAAAAACTTAAACAAACCCTGCAGGATGCAAAATTACTGCTAAGCAATATTGAGAAACGTTATCAGACCATCTTAAGGGTTGCGATGCTGGTCATCGAAAAACAGGCAGATTCACTGGAACAGGGCGAGGCAGGGCTCAAACCTTTAACACAAAAAGAAATTGCCGGCATGCTGGGTATTCACGTCTCGACCGTCTCGCGAGCGGTCAATGACAAGTATATTCTAACGCCTGCCGGGGTCGTCGAACTGCGTAGTTTTTTCTGTAGCGCAATCAGTCGCAGTGGTGCTGAAGCTATTTCCTCCCGGGCGATCCAGGCGCAAATAAAAGATCTGATTGAACAGGAGCCGGCAGAGAAACCTCTGAGCGACAATAAAATCACCAGTGTACTGAAGCAACGCGGCATCAAGGTAGCGCGCCGTACCGTGATGAAATATCGTGAGCAACTGGGCATTCCTGCATCTCCTCAAAGGCGAGTGTCAGCACAATAAGGCGCCGGGCCTTCAGGCCCGCATTCAAAATGTGTTTCCATATCATTTGGATGGTATAAACCATATCCTGTTCCACGGATGGAACAATCCGTTCTGTTTCTACTTTTTTCAAAACAGGCATGTTCTTAAGTTGTTGTTATTTAATGAATATTCTGGCGTTGATGAGTTGGCACGTTATATGCTTGTAAATCCATTGAACCGCTGTGTTTCGTGCGCTTGTAAAAATGTGTGTACGAATTTGTACAGTAAGGTGTTTATTTTTTCTTTCAATCAATGAGGAGAGAGTCAATGGTTAAAAAAGTAGCTAAAAGAGTGAGTCGGCAGAAGCAAATGCTGGCGGCGTCTTTGGCTTTGGCAGTCAGTTGCACCCTGGTGGGTGTCAGCCATGCCGATGGGGCATTGCCCGAGCTAGAGATTAATGCAGCGAAGGCTGAACTGGGCAAGCGTTTGTTTTTTGATAAGCGTTTATCGGGTGATGCCGCTATTTCCTGTGCGACCTGCCATATGCCTGAAAATGGTTACTCAACGAACGAGGCGCTGTCGCCCGGTTACCCCGGAAATGGACACTTTCGCAACAGTATTGGCCTGATCAATGCCGCGCACAAAAAAACCTGGCTACACGATGGCCGCCTGGGTACTAACCTGAACGATGTAACGCGTGAAATGATCACCGAAGATTACATCATGAATATGGATATGCGCATTATGCAGGAGCGCGTTAAGCAGGATCCCAAATACGTGGCAATGTTTGAAGCGGCTGGTTATGGCGAACCTTCAAATGGCAGCGTACGTAAAGCAATTCCAGAGTATCTGAAAACCTTAACCTCCCGTGGTGCGCCCTATGATTCGGGTACTATGTCAGATTCAGCGAAGGCCGGTGAAGTGGTGTTCAATGAAAAAGGTTGCGCTAGCTGTCACAGTGGTGCGTTATTTACCGACGGCAAAGCACACAATACCGGGGTTCCGGAGAACTTTGATGTGTTCCTTGACCCAATGAATCACCAGGCATTTATCGCCTTTACTATGTTCCAGGGTGTTGAAAACTATATGGCAC
>JAAELZ010000358.1 GCA_024226105.1 Pseudomonadota bacterium
CGCCGTTTTCTCTTCTCGGCAGGTTGAATGCGTGAATCTTACTTTCAACAGGTCTCGATATTGTCTCCCGTTGCCAGCACATGGGGCATTCAAACCACTCCTGTACACTGTGGGCATTCTCTTCCTGCTTGGTCATGCTCATGATGGTACGGCAACGTTTACACTGCATTATTGAATCCTCTAATTGCTAAATAATGGCGAATTATTCGTGCTGGTACTCACTAAGGGCTCGCTTCAAAATCACTTCACAATCCTGTCCGCCGAACCATCCCACCTGACTGCGTTACTCGTCAGTTAAATAGGCTGGCAGCCGCCTTCCTCGCCGGGCGCGTCGACGCCCATGACAGCAAACTAATTTTGGCGCGGGCCCTAAACCTAAGGAAGTTCTATCGGCAAAGGCTCAGCCCCCTGGTTGCGCCAGGCGAGCTTAGGTTCATAGTGATGGGCGAGATAAGCCTCGACACTCTCCATGTAGCGTGGTGCGACTTCCGCCCAGGTTGCAAACAGTCCATATTCACTATAAGCCTGGATATCTTGATTGCGGCGGCTTACTTCAAGTTCATTCTTGATAATGCCATGGCCGACATGCACAAC
>JAAELZ010000359.1 GCA_024226105.1 Pseudomonadota bacterium
AATATGTATTTTTCTATGTAATTCATGTGCTTATTTATCTCTCGTAGCGGCCAACTGAGGATTTCAGGTTCAAATCTCCCCCAACCCCTCTTTGCTAAAGAGGGGAGCTTGAAACCCGGCTTTTGCGACACTCTTCAACGGGGCGAGTTCTTCCATCATTTCCTTCAAGCTAACGGCAAATACACTGCAAACTCGACACCATCGGATGTATTTTCGACCTGAATCGAACCATTCAGGCTTTCCATTATTCGCCTGGATATTGCCAGTCCCAGGCCGGCATGGCGCCTGTCAGCCGAGTGTGAATCCGACCTGTAGAATGGATCAAACACGGCACCCAACTCGTTCTCATCTATGGGCTCACCCCGGTTAGTCACCGAAACGCCGATATGCTCTGCACTATTCTCAATTCGCAACGTGATCCGGCTGGCGGGTTCAGCGTGTACCATCGCATTGTCAATCAGGTTGTCCAGCACACGTTCAAACAGCGATACATCGCCCATCGCAAATTCGCCCGACTGATCATGCTCGATTTCAAGCGACAAACCTGCCTCCTGGAGGCGAATAGCATATTTCTGATGAATATCGAATAACAGCTCCAGCGGTACAAAGGGTTCGAGCTGTGGTTTGACCTCTTTGGCCTCAAGGCTGGAAAGCTGGAACAAACTGTCAACCATATGACTAAGGCGGCGCCCCTGACGGTAGGCGATTTCCAGAAACTCTTCCTGCTCTTTCGCCGAAAGATTATTACGCTTCAATTTTAGTGATTCGATGTAACCCAACATGGAGGCCAGGGGTGTACGCAAATCGTGTGATACCTGCGCTACCAGTTGGCGGCGCTGCTGATCCTTATCTGTCAGGGCTGTTAGCTGGCTTTGAATTCGCGCTGCCATCTGCTCAAAAATCTGTTCTATCTGAGCAATCTCATCCTCGCTACCGTCGGCGATTTTCGACGCTGACCAGCGCTTGAAATCACTCTCGCTGAATTCCTCAATACGGCGCGATACCCGCCGCAGGCGCTTTGTCAACCAGTAGAATATGGCCAGGCCCGCAAGCAGGCCAACGCTCAAGCTGAGTGCCATTGACCATAAGCCGGCGCGCGCCCAGAAACCCTGAAATGCCATTGATTCAAGCGCATCGTACTGTTCACCACGCAACACCACATACAAGTATCCTTCCGGCGCAGTGCCCGAGGGCACTTCGGTCACTGAAAACGCT